>JBGSQJ010000433.1:0-2170 GCA_041738165.1 Bdellovibrionales bacterium | reverse complement strand
AGAAATTGCTCAAAGCACTTATGCTAAGTGCTCTTTGTCCCCTATTGGCTTCGTGCGCGGGAAAGTATTTGGTCAAAACCTATCCATCAGATGCCAAAGTTTACATTCGTGACATTCAAACCAAAGAAAAAAAGCTAGTTGGCAATTCGCCCGTTCAGGTTAAGGAAGAGTCGAAACTAGGTGACGTATTCTTCGTTATATTTGAGAAGGAGAACTTTAAGACCAAGGAAGTTTTGGTCAAAGTTAATCCCGGCGAAAGTTTGACGCTATCAGCCCAACTGGATCCTCTATCGGCTGAAGAGCTCTCAGAGAAATCAAGTCAGGCACAAGCCAAAAAGGAAGACGATAAGCCCCAGGGCCAACCGCCAAAAGACGACAAGAAGGAAAAGGCTGACGAGTTGAAGGAAAAAATTGAGGACCTCAGCCTGCGGGTCGCGCTTCTAGAAAATACAATGACGTTCTACAAGGAAGCCATGTTCTCGCCGCGCTTTCAGGGCGGGACACCCGGCTTTGACCGAGATCGCAATGACAAGGTGATTGGACACATGTTCGAGGCCCAACAGTCGATTGTGCGCGGCAACTATCCAGCTGCGCTAAAGTCCATCGACTCAGCCCTTCGGCTGGACGAGTATGTCGCAAATGCCTGGCTCCTCAAAGGCTCAGTGATGTTTTTGATGAAGAACATGCAAGGCGCACGCGAAGCGTGGGAGCGCACCCTAAAGCTAGACGCACACAACAAGGTCGCCTATCGCTATCTCAACGAAACCTACAAACGTCTGGGCCTGGGCGAAATGCCGCGCAACCCCGCCGAACTTCGTTATCCAGCGTCCAACGTCGAAATCGAAAAGCGTCAACCTAAGACCAGACGGCCATAAACAAAAAGCTGTTTCATCCTAAATGGTCCATGTACCATTACACTAATGAATCCGAGACTTCTTATCAATGTAATGGCGCTTGTCGGGTTACTCTCGCTTTCCTTCCCGTCCTACGCTCATCTCACTTCTGATTTTGATTTTGGTATTGGCTATTTAAATATGGGCGTTGAAGCTGGAACTCAATTTTCTGAGACGTTGAGCACCCCGGCTGTTCTGGAATTCAATTACTGCATTAACTTTCTTGGCCCAGAAACCGCTTTCTTAATGAGTTTCACGCAAGCGCTAGGTTCTGATTTTGGTGCATTGGCTTTCACTCGTCTGGGCATGGGCGTTCGCTGGTATGTTACCGGCATCAATGGCCGTCGCACAATTCTTGACGGTCAAGTCGCCGGCCGTATGTGGAGCCCGAGTCCGTCAGTAGGTCTGAATTTTGGCCTGTCTAACATTTCTTTCGATACCAAAACTGAAATCGATCAAGACTTCAACGCCTCTGCAATCGACGCCAAACTTATTCTTGGAGTCGAAGTGCCCATGACCTTTAACTGGATGTTGACCGGCCAATTCAACATAATTAGTAGCGTCCTTGGTGGATCAGCCAGCTCCGAGGCCGGAACACTCTCGAATGAAGTCGGCTACACCGGCTTTATGATGCTTATCGGCCTAAAGGCGACCACGCTGTAAGCGAAGGAGTGCTTCACGTGCGTACGACAACAATCTTGCTGATCTTGCTCGAGCTTTTTTCTACCTTGCCACTCCTTGCACAGCCCGTCGATCCCAATGCACGAATTCGCCAAGAAGGATTCCGCCTGAAGGATCTTGGCGACTATAAGTTCGAGATCGACAATCGCGGCAAACCGCCGCGTGAAGGTTCAATGATTGCCTTCATTCGACTGGAGGAGTCTGAGTTTGAGCCAATAGCTCGTGGTGTGACGAAAAAATCGACCGGCAATAGAACACAGATTGAGATTATCCCTGATACCCTGGTTAAATTCCCAAAAGACGGCGACTACGCGGTTTCAATTGCGATGCCATGGATTCCTCCGCCACCAGAACCAGAGAAAGCATCGAACAATCGATTTTCGGTCGAACCAGCCCCTCCGCCCGACGAACCGGGATATATGCAAATCGATTATGGTCAGACCAAAGGAAACCTCGACAGCACCTCACAAAACCAAACCAATTCAGTAAAGCGATCCAAGTTCGACTTTGGCGGCTACCGCGTAGCTTGGTACTTCCATTTTGTAAGCAGTCTTGGCATCGAACTAGAAAACTATTCGGGACTTTATCCGACGTCT
>JBGSQJ010000357.1:0-7500 GCA_041738165.1 Bdellovibrionales bacterium | reverse complement strand
AAGGCGACCCGTTGGATCATAATCCCAATAAAGAGCATTGGGCCCGAATCCGAGCAGTGAGCCGGCGGCACCTGAAAATTCCAAATAGCTAGTGTTCGAAAATTTGCGCAAGAGGTCTCGGTCAAAGTCCGTGAGCTGATACGAATCAAAGAATCTCCGATTCAGTTTCATAAGTCCTATGATGTTGGTGTCTTGGAGGTTTTTTGACTCTGATTCTAAAAAGTCATACTTAACCAGCGCAGAATAATTCTTAATGAGGTTTCGCATCACCAAGGCAGGTGATCCCGCGCTACTCAACCAAGAAATCCGGTGTTTGAAGTCGTCGAGCGCGGCAAGGTAGATGGGCGTGCCCTCACGGTAGTAGAGATTCAAGTCTCGGTTTGAATAAATAGACTTAGTTGAATCGGTTAGCGCTCGTAGGCTTTGGGGAAATTCAAGTACGATGCTGTCAGGCCCAGCAGGAGTTTTTATGCCTTCAAAGCCGTTGGCGGCAAAGAGCATAAGCCGAACCACACGATCCATGTGGCGGTACGAAAAACTCAAATGGCCTCTGGTGTCGATTTGAAATCCACCTTCACGATAAAATGAATTTTCATAGCCTGGAATCGCTCGGAAGGCCTGGTCCAAGTTCAGCCGCTTTGAAAAGAGTCGATTCAGGCTCGCTGCGAGGTCAGAGCTGATCTCAATATCGGCAAAGAACCCGCCTCGATCCGCTAATTTTTTGGTTAACTCCAGCGCGTGCTCGCGAGCATCTAAGTTGCCTGCCACTTTAAGTGTGAAATCGATTTGATTGAGAAACTCGATCTCCATTGTAACAATGTGCTTTTGTCGACTGATTTCGATATCGCGTACATCCATCATGCAATCTGGTAACTCTTCTACAAGCGACCTGATGCTTCGCAAGGTGTGCGCCTTGAGATCATTGGTTTCAGAAAGTTGTCTTTGAGCCTCAGCCAGAACGCGTCCGCCATCGCTTCCTTGGGCGACGAGCTTTGAGATCATCTCAAGGCGCGCAAGCACCGGATTCACTTCGGACCTAAGCACTTCTAAGGCCTCATCCAGTGAGTTTTTCAAACCTGACCCCGATAGATGAGTCAATAAAACGGCCTGCTTCAATGGTGAGTTTGCATAGGGGCTAATGTCGCCTAAAAAGGTTCCTGACGTAATCGATGAGGTCGTGATTTTGTTTTCGATAAACCCACGACCGGATTTCATGGAGCGACAAAGCCCTAATAAATTCGAAATGCCATCGCCTGGCTTCAATACGGCATCGAATTTTTCATTCAACTTGCGCAGACGCTGATCCGTAGTCTCTTTGTAAGTCGAATAGAAAGTTCTCAAGAAGTCCACGTTGTCCACGCCATAGAGTGCGGGCACATTGGCTTTCAAAGTGAAATACATGGCCCAGAGAATTTCTACAGAGTTAATTGGAGCTGTGTTTCTTGACGCCTCGGGCTCTTCATAGTTGGTGAAATGAAAAAGCGGGGGGACTCGGCCCTCCATCAAACTGTGCAAAAACAGATTTTGATTGATTTCAACGGTCGCGCCCTGCTGCGTTTTGATGGTGTATCTCAGTCTCGCTTTGGCTGCATAATATCCAACCATAAACATGTTGGGATATGTGACCATATAAGAAACTGTTGGGTTGAGCTGATCAAAGAGCTTTCTGATTTCTCTCGCGGCGTCCCCATTTGCCGTCTTTTCGACAATGAACTTCTTTTCGATTTGATCGCGAAAGTAAGTTTCGAGAGCCGTGGCTCGGCTCGAAAAGTCTTTCCACTTGGGTGCGACCTTTTCATCGGCAAATTTAGTTGATTCAGAGAGTAGTTCGACGGAAGGGTTTCCGTTCACCATGTAGTCTTTGAAAAATGAGGATATTTCAAGATGTGTCGACTGCATTTGATCGAGAAAGTTCACGCGCACGTAGGACTCGAGGAGTTCGAGAGAAAACTCATCTGTTGGCTTGAGAAACTTAATCCAGTGCGCCTCTCGGCTTGCGGGCCGCAGGCTGGCGAGGCGCTCCAGGTACAACAAAAGAGCAAGATCTCGCGAATGGCTTTCTACGAGCTTATTGACATCGATTGTGCGAACTTGAAAGCTCTGAAGCGCCCCAGGGTCACGCGAATTGATTCGCTTCAACATATTCGAGTAGCTGCGTGGATTCGATTTTTGTTCACTGAGGACCAGCTTTTCGAATTTTGGCCAAATAATCGGAGAATCTAGTTTTTCGGCCACCTTCGCAGAAAAAACCGTAGCTAAATCGAGCCCCAATTTGGCATCCAATTGTCCTGACGACATCCATTCAAAAATCGGCAAGAGGGAGTTGCTATCGAGCTCTATGTGCGAATGAGTCTGAAAAACGTTTGTGAAAAATCGGATCATTGTGGATTGATAGGCTGTCAAATCGCTCTTGCTCGCAGCACTTTTAAAAAGGCGCTTTATCCATTCGACTGATCTTGCCACGGCCATTTGGGCCAGTTCAGGGTTTTGACTGGAGTTTTTCAGCTCAAAGGCCAATCTAATCAAGAGATAGTAGTGATCAATATTCTCTGTTCGCTTAGCCAATATGATTAAAACAGAACTGGTGTTCGAATCGTGTTTGAAAACTTCAAGATTTTTGCAGTGTTCTAGGGTTTGTGGATCGCAATGCGCCAAAATCGTAGTCTCATAACGGTCGAGTTTCGCTTTTACATTTTCACTTCTGGGTGAAGCCTTGTAGTCCACAATAATTTCTTGGTTGAGCTGGCTTAAGGCTTCGCGAAGCCCAGGTTGAGCGACAAATTTGGGGTCTTCGAGATTTGCAGAGTTTAGAATTTCTGTCTTTAGATCGCCCGAATTCGAGGATTGTGGATTTCCCTCTTTATCGTTTTGATCCTGCGTTGTCGCTTGCGGGCCCTCGTGCGATTGTCTTGGGCCTTTTTTGCCAACGCTGCAAGCGCCCATTAAGAGTGCCAAAGCACCGACAAACAAGTGTTTCAACAAGACAGACGGGTTCATCACCGCGCCCTGGTTGAAGAGGGAATCGGATTGTATATTTTCTTGATCGACTCGCGCATTCTGAGTCGTTTCGACTCACGCAAGGCCTTCCATTGTTTAAAGCGCTCTACGCAATTCGCGTCGGGGTCAATGCTCCCTTGAATGTAATCGGGGTCTTTCTCGGTCGGCAAAAACACGCATTCCGTGCTCTTTTTGACGTAAGATTCGACGTAGCCATCCCACCAGCTTTTTGCTCGGTCGTTTTCGCTCAAGTAAATGGGAGTGCCCTCGCGGTCATCTCCTCTAGGGCGAGTTTTGACGGCCATGACTCGCCAGTCAGCAAAGGCATAGGGCTCACCGCGTATGTGCTGAGTTGTTCTTTCGATCAGATAATCACCAAGCTGAATCTTAGCGTCTTCTTTATAGCGAACCGCCTCTTCGAACTCCATGACCAAATCGAGGTGATCAATCATTTCTCTACGAATCGCGCTTCGTTCATTCAGCGAGGGTTCGTACCGAATATCAAAGAGTGACAGCGTGCCAGCGAGTCGGTGAACCCATTCATCATGAAAACTCCTAAAATCCCTAGAGCCTCGTATACTCTCGATCAACTCAGCCTTCCAAAACCCACTGTCAAAAACATAAGCTGGCACAGTGGTGAAGAATTTTTTGTAGAATTGATCAAAGTAAGTCCACTGTACGGTGCTGGGTTCACTTCGGTACTGCAAGAAGCTCTTGATGTCATTCTCAAGGCGACCCGTTCTGTCCATAAGCTCGACCAGTTCTCTAGTCTGATCGTCAATTCTCAAAACGTCTAAAACCTTTAGGTAGTATTCTGTTAAATCAATTGCACTCACTCGTACGGCGTGACACTTGGGCGCGGCCACTACATTTGGAAGATTTCGGCCCGAGATGTCTTTGGTGGCCAAGATTTTTCCGAACGCATCTCTGGGGCAATTCACATCGTCTTGATCGTCTGTTTCAATCGTACCAAGTGACTGAAGTGATTTGAGCCAATTCAAGCGCTGTTTGATCAAATTTGAGTCGAGTCCGCCCGTGCTGAACCAAGAAATAAACTGAGTTCCGTTGGGCTCGGCTCCTGCAAACTTAGTCACCGCCGATGAAATGAATTTATCTTGGTCGAAATCAAACGGAATATACTTGGTGTAACTGTTTTTGTATTCCGCGTCGAGTTCAAGCTGACCAAAATCTCCAAGGGGAACGGTGAGGTTCGGCGAGAGTCCCACCATCCCTGAGTAGTTGGTTCCAAGCGCTTGATTCACAAGACCCGCGGGAACTTGATCATTAAGCAACTGATGACGTACTCGGATGAGACTGTCCCATCGCCCTTGATAGAAAAGGTCGGATTTAAAGTAATTGAGCGATTTGAGGCGCTTGTTTGATTCTTCTTGAGTGGGTACTCCGGCTACAAAATAACCCAAGCCCGAGTACTTGGGATTCGAAATATTGTGAATCCGCAATGTCTCGTTGAGCGCCGTTGCAAGGTCCAACGTTTCAATTATTCCGCTGTCTTCAACCTTTTTTATGAGTCTAAGAGCGCGCTCTTTGACGTCTGGAGCTAGAGTCAGAGATTGAACCAAAGCTGATCTTGACGCGTCAAGTGCGGGAGTCCCTGATGTCGCATTATTGGCAGGAACGAGATTCAAGATGGTCATAGCCGCATGGACATTTTTGAAGTACTCGATGTTGGACAGCATAAGCTGGTTGCGTTTGAAGAATTCGGTTTTAGCGAGCCGCTGCAAGCAGTCTGTCTGTTTGCTCACAATTTTGCCGTCGAGCTCAAAGGCCCGCCGAGCCAACGATCTCTCTAGAGTCGTGTAGCGACCAATCTCTTGATGCATTTTTTCAACCAACGCCTGAACACTTTGAATTCGGGCCGGCGAAAGGGAGTTCATTTTTTGGCCGCGCAATAAATGATCTTTCAACAGGTCGAGAATTTGGATCGCTCTGTCTCTTTGATATCTCCAGCCAAAAAGTCGATCAATGGCCCCGTAAATCTCAGTCAGGGGCTGGGTCATGGCCTTATCGCCCAAGAAAGTTCGCATATGTAGATCTGTGAGCACCATAGAGTTGGGCGTACCCATTGGGTCTTGGCAAGCATTCAATACGTAGTCTTTAAACGTCTGACTGTTTTCGATGGAATCCAGGTCAGTTAAAGTCTTGTTAAACACAGTTTGCCAGAACCCCAAAGAGTCTTTGACGTACTGTTCAAAGAATAAAAATTCAGAGGGTTCGTGTTTTTGCTGGTCTTCTTCAATTAGGTCGAAAGGCAAAAATTCAAAAACTCCAATTCTTAAGGCAAAGTCCAGAACATGCACTTTTTGCAGAGGAGATAGCGACTGGCCAAGCACACCAAATTTAAAGAGCGAGTCGGCTCTGCCAAAATCGGGTCTAAAAAATCTCTGCAAGGCATCAGATGCGGGGACATCAAACCACTGATTCTCAGAACGGATCCAGGGTATGTGAAACTTGATCGTTCCTTGCGATTTGGCCATGTAGTAATACATGGGAAGCGCCATGGGCGTGGTCACGGCCAGGCTGAGGTGCTCACTGAAAGATGAGCCCAGGCTCTCTTTGACCTTCACATAAAGATCTGTGGTCTTTTCGTCCGACTGACGGCGAAGTTCCACGTCATAAATCGAGATCAAAAATTCGCGTAAAGAGATTAAGCGATCTTTGAGCTCATCCCAATCTGTATCAGCTTCATTGTTTACAGCCTGTATAACATCTGAAAAGTAATCGGAGCTTAAACCTTTGCGTTTTTCAAACTGTTCTCGCATCACTCGAGCGTAGATTTTCATTGTGGTCTTGATCACCACTGCAGTTTGAATGCGTGAAAAATTTAAAATGAATTTAAGAAAGTCGAGGCTGTTGACGGTGCCGACATATTTCCAATAGGACCTCGCCAGGTTTTGATCGATGTCACCGTAATAAAGCGACTCAATGATAAACGCCGCGACGATGTAGGATTTGATGTCTTTCTTTTCGACAAGATTGATGTCTAGGTTTTTGTACAAAAATGGTGAGTCTTGCAAAGAGGCGCTGGCGCCAAGAAAGCGGCTCGATTTTTCATCGAGCTGTTTTAAAATTGCACTCGAAAGGTCACCATTTTGATTTGCGCATTTGATGAATTCTTCAGTCAGGCTGCGTTTCATTCGTTTGTCGATTTCAATTTTGGCAAATGCCTCGGCGTTGAGTGGGTTGAGGCCTTCAACGAATCCGCAGTACTGAGGATCAAGTTGACCTTTTGAGGATGCGTTTCGCAGGTGCCCAAGAGCCAAAGTGAGATTGTCGCGAAATCGTCTGCGCTTGTCTTGAATCCCGGGCTCATTGAGCTCGCCCAAGTATTTCATGTACTCTCTGGCATGCCGAACGTAGAGTTGATCGAGCTTTCCGTCTTGAGTGCGGCGGCTCAGTTCATAAGAGAGATGCAAAAGCGTGTAGTAGTTTTTGAGGCTCTCTTGGTCGGTGATTCGGCCTTCGAGCTGTTCGGCCAATATGCGCATGACTAAGGCCGATTGACTGTCGAGAAAGATCGGCAGTCTGAGGCACCCCGAAAGATCGCCACCCGAACACATGCCAAGGCTGGCGACTTGATAACGGTCTAAAAGGCCGGATGCCAAAAGGGATTTTGGATCCAACTTATAAGACAAGATCAAGGCCTGATGAAACTGGCCAAGTGCAGTCTGGTACTCTGAAGATCGGTTGATCGACGGATTGGAAATCACGTTATCGGCGAGAACCACAGCGGCTAGCCGTTTGGCAATTTGCAATGCGGATTCTGAAGACCTCTCTTCTTGCGCCACCTTGATCTCTTCACTGATCTTATAGCGCTCATGATAGAGTTCTTTAACTCCATCAGCGCTCGCGCTGACCTGAGGGTCACCTTCTTTGAATGTGCCCTGGGGGCCCTCATGCTGCGTGCGATGGCTCGGTTTACCCGTACAGCCTGCCAGCAAGGCCAATCCAACTGAAAGTTTGAGCAGTCGGTTTACCATGAGGCGTACTTTTCGATGAAGTCCAGAATATTGTTGAAGTAAAATCCATTGAGAATAGAGGCGGCAAGTACGAGTACGCTTTGCCCGCGAATCGCGTCTTCGCACTGACCCCTTGACGGCTTACCCTTGAACTCGCCCTTTTTAAGATCAGGGTTATAGTATTTGTTGAACTCATCTTCAACCGATCTTAAGAATCGGTTACGTGCATCTTCGCGTTCTCCAATATTGTCTGGGAATTCAAATCCGGCGAACGTCGCATCTGGAACGTCGCGATTGAAAAAGTGTTTTAGTCCATCACGATTCGTGCCCTCAACGCATTTTTTCATGACCTCTTGATAGGCCTCAGAAAGAGTGCGTCTTACGCTGTTGGTCTTTAGGTTGTCGAAAAAGTCATCGGTGTAATCCATTTTGATGGCCATAAAGTAGCCCGCCGTTTTTGAGTACCAACGAATCTTGCTGAGTGGCATGAGCAAAACACCAGCGGCGGGTCTCGCAATGACACGAT
>JBGSQJ010000356.1:0-1541 GCA_041738165.1 Bdellovibrionales bacterium | reverse complement strand
CTATATCTAGCAAGGGTGTAGTAATGCATCCCTATGCGCACAAATCGGTCGTCAAAATAGCGCCGAAAACCACATATCGACACTAGCTGTCCTTCGCACTCGGCACCATACAGCCAGTCAAACTGAACGGTCCGCCACTTTTCAGCTGAAAACCTAAACGCATCCATTGAGTATCCTTGCTCAACGGTCTGCTTCGCAAACGTCATGGGTTCGTATAACAGAGACTGAGGTGCCCCCTGCTCTACCATCACCTGGCTCCTAAAAAAATTCACAGCCTTATCGGTCGACTCAACTTGAATTATTCTCATGAGGCTATAAACCTCTGCACAATCCATGCGATTGGGTCAAATTCCCTCCATTGGCCGGAAAGGTTTTGATCTAGTCGAGTCGGAGCCGCGTGATGATTGTTGTGAAGTTCATCCCCCAGGAAGATCGGCTTTAACAAATAGTGGTTGTAACTTGAATCGTGCGTCTCATGAGATTGGCCCGAAAGAGGCAATTTAAAATGTGAAAATACGATTTGGAACTGACTTAAATGATACGCGGTGATTGCGGGTGTCAAATAAAATGCATGAAATGCCGTCAAGCTTTGGCAAGTCAAAGCTATGTACGAACCCAAAATTAAAAAATAATAGCGATGAAAGAATCTTGCAACCGGATCCCTGAGTGATTCTTTGACAGACCTGGGGGGCAGATAAAACCGGTCTTTGGCAAAATCTGAGAAAAAGTAGGCTCGAAACCAACCCCTTTTTCGAGGACAATGTGGGTCTAACGCCTGGTCGCTGAATTTGTGATGTTGATGATGGATCTGCCGATACCCAATCGAACTTCCCAGGACGTTCAAAGTGAAAGCAAAATGAAAAACAACTTCCCAAAATCGGTTCGTAGTAAACTGGCGATGACAAAAATATCGATGGGCACCGATGTTGTGGCCAATATGAAACAGCAGGTAACCGAGAGACACTCCTACCGGGTACGTTTCGACCTCAGTCCAAATTAAAATCAAAAAAAACAGGCAGTGATTGAGTATTTGGAGTTTTCTAATAGAACTGTGCCTGGGTTCGAACACAAAACCCCCTAAGAGGCTGGTATCGCCAAATCACACACGATTTGAGTGGATTTGGATGTGTACTCGGTTCGAACTGGCGCTACCTGACCTTGCCGATAGTAGACTGTGAAATCGACCTTCTCAGTCTTTCCGCCACTCCCCTTCATTTCAATCGTTTCCTTTACCACGTCTGTCACGACTGTCTCTTTGCCAAATTTAATGGACCCAGAAGAGTGTTCTACATCCATAAGCCAATTTTCAAAACGTCGAGCGCCATTTTTCTCATTGATTTGTACATTGAGCTCCCCAGAGTATTTTTCGCCTGGAACCCGGGCTCCTTGTTTGGTCAAATTTCCACTTTTAACTCGCGACAACCTAACTGAGCCATCCAAACCCTCTTGCCTCACCGAACTCAATGAGAAGAACTGCCATGGCTCCTTCAAAGAAATATTGCGAATTTGATCATCAAATACGTAAATCTGCTTAGCGACAT
>JBGSQJ010000266.1:0-5492 GCA_041738165.1 Bdellovibrionales bacterium | reverse complement strand
GTTTTATCTGTTCCGAATTTAATATCTATATTCGGTCCACGACGAGTTCCGCGCAGCGGATGTCTGAGGCGCTGGAACGAATATAGATATTAAATTCGGAAGAAGTAAATCAATTGGCGGATTGGTTGGCAGTTGTGTGATTTCACGCGGTTAAGTGCGCAGTCAGGGTGAATCCAGGCACAATTTGTTGCCATATGATCATATGCAATAAACAATAAAACACTAAGAATTAATGAGCCGAGGTTGGATTAGATGAATGAAATTAAAAATAACTGGTTTCAAATTGGTAAAACAAGCGAGCTTATGGCCGAACTTGAAAGGTCTGAAGGTGTAAAAGAACTTATTATCCAAGATAAAAAGATTGTCTTAACTTATCACGAAGGACAATTCGGTGCTTTGAATAATAAATGTAATCATATGGGTGGCCCTCTTTCAAAGGGTAAGCTCAAGAATGGATGTATTGAATGCCCTTGGCACTACTGGAGATTTAATCGTCAAACGGGAGAATCAGTTTCGTCAGAGGCTTCAAAACATTATGCACCTAATGGAGGGGCTGTTCCACAATACGGTCTTAAAATCGAAAACGAATTGTTATTCATTGATCTGGTTGAATCAAAAAGGGTTCCTGCCACTTACAGTATGGATGGTAATTTGTCTCGAGAACCAAAACGAGAAGGGGGAAAAATCCGTGTGCTTGGGCTATCAACAACTGCAATGGATAGCGAACATCCGCGATTTTCTACCTCAGAAGAGCTTCTAAAGTCAGCGCTTAATCAGGGCGAAAAGCAACTTGAAATCGAAACTAAATTTATTGCTCTTTCTAATTTGAACTTTCGACACTGCGAGGGATTTTATTCAAAATCAGAGAGGGCTTGTACTTGGCCTTGTTCGATTACAAAACTTGACCCAACTGATGAAATGAAAATCATATATGAAAACCTGGTCCATTGGGCAGATGTCGTTCTTATTTCAACTCCAATTCGGTGGGGTAATGCCAGCTCTTTATATTACAAAATGGCAGAACGACTAAACAGTGTTCAAAATCAAATTACTCTTAAAAATAAAGTCCTCATTAAGAATAAGGTTGTCGGCCTAATCATAACGGGAGGGCAGGATAATATTCAGTCTGTTTCAGGACAAATGCTGACATTCTTTGGAGAGTTAGGGTTTACTTTCCCCGCGTTTCCATTTGTCGCGCACTCGCTTGGGTGGGCTTCTGAAAAAATGGAACAGAACATGGACTACGTACAGAAGTCCGAATATTTGCACCAAGAATCTTTTGAACTTCTACGGCGCTCAACTGAGTTGTGTCAGAAGCTGATCCAGGCAGAAAAAACACTTTCGATTTGATAGTGGCGCAAAAGGTGAGATGGACGTCGGGCTCATGCCCTCCTGCTCGCTTGCGCTCGTCTCAAATTTAGCGTCCTGCTAAATTTGTCGAACACGTGAGTTCTCAATTCACACTCTCACCAACCGGCTGTTTTATCTGCTGCGAATTTAATATCTATATTCGGTCCACGACGAGTTCCGCGCAGCGGATGTCTGAGGCGCTGGAACGAATATAGATATTAAATTCGGAAGAAGTAAATCAGTTGGCGGAGAGGGTGAGATTCGAACTCACGGAGCCCTTTCGAGCCCGCCGGTTTTCAAGACCGGTGCAATCGACCACTCTGCCACCTCTCCGAGTCTGTACCTGTGATCTTTAGCGAAGCTATGATGTATAGAGAATAAAGCGCGACTCAACCACGCATAACGCTTGGTGTAATATGCGTTTGTCCACCCATATAGGGCTGAAGCGCCCTCGGGACATGAACGCTGCCATCCGCCTGCTGATAATTCTCTAAAATCGCAATCAAAGTGCGGCCCACCGCAAGCCCTGACCCATTCAATGTGTGCACAAACTGAGGTTTAGACTTAGGGGCCTCGCTCTTAAAGCGAATGTTCGCCCGGCGCGCCTGAAAATCTTCAAAATTCGAGCACGAGCTGATCTCTCGATACTGATTTTGGCCAGGCAGCCAAACCTCAAGGTCGTAGCATTTGGCCGCGCCAAACCCAATGTCTTTAGAACACAAACTCACCACCCGATAGGGAAGCTCGAGCACCTGCAAAACCTTTTCGGCATGCGAAGTGAGAGCTTCATGCACCTTGTATGACTCTTCTGGGTGACAAAAGGCCACCAACTCCACCTTATTAAACTGATGCTGGCGAATAAGCCCCCTGGTGTCTTTACCGTGGCTGCCGGCTTCAGAGCGAAAACACGGAGAGTACGCAACAAACTTCACGGGCAAATCTTTTTCATTCAAGATGTCGCCAGCAAAAAAGTTGGTCACTGGCACTTCAGAAGTGGGCGCCAAAAAGTAGTCGGTATCAACCAATTGAAACACTTGATCTTTGAATTTCGGAAACTGACCCGTGCCTTGAAAGCTCTTCGTGTTCGCAGCAAAAGGCGGAATCATCTCGGTGTAACCGTGCTCACGAGAATGTAGATCCATCATAAATTGGATCAACGCGCGCTCGAGTGTCGCCGCCATTCCCAAGAGAAAAGTGAATCTCGCACCGGTGACTTTGGTGGCCCGCTCGAAATCTAAAATGCCGAGTTTCTCGCCGATCTCGTAATGCTCGAGAGCCTTAAAGCCAAATTCGCGCTTTACGCCGCTTGATCGAATCACCAAGTTGTCTTCTTCAGATTGACCTTCAGGAACTGAAGGGTGAAGACGATTGGGCAATCGCATCACCACCTCATTGAGCTCGGCCTCTTTTTCACTCGCTTTGTGTTCGAGCTCTTTGACCTCAATTGAAAGCTTTTGCATCTGCTGCAAAAGCTCTGAGGCGTCTTCTTTGCCGCGTTTTCGGCGCGCGATCTCTTCGCCCACTTTGTTTTGTTCAGCTCGGAGGGTTTCTTGCGAAGTGATCAACTGCCGCCGCTCGAGATTGAGCGCCAATAGTTTATCGACCCACTTGGGGTCTTCGCCGCGAGCCTTGAGGGCCCAGCGATAATCATCTGCAAATGTACGGCCCGTATCAGGATGGATTTCTGATTTCTCCAGCCCTCGAACATCTATCATTTCAAACTTCCTTTATTGAACTATCCTGGTGCGATCAGGATGTACATGCGTAGCAAAAGACCCGTCAAAACACAAATGAGATTGAAAATCAGCATATGCACCCAGGACCACGAACGCATGATTCGAAACAACGAGCTGGCTGTAACCACGACCACTAGCAAAAATGAAAACCATCCATAACCCATGATTTGGTCACCGATAAGCGCCAAGGTGAGCCCGATAAAAATCCCGGTGATCACTTTAAACGTGATAAGGCCAATTAGGCTCGTTGTCGTCTGAACTCGGTCTTGAATGTTTTCAATGAATGCCATGAATCTATTTTAAGGCGAGTCGCCGCTCTGTAAAGCAGAAATTCGTTTCTCGATCTGACTACGATCGGGTGCGTCTGGGTCTAGCACAAAGTACTGGTTGTACGCTTCAATTGCATGGGCCACGTCACCCTTAAGCTCATAGATTACCCCTTGCTCTTTATAGATGTCGGCCAAACCTGATTCTTTGGTCGCCGCCACGTTGAGCATCGAGATGGCCGCATCAAGTGTACCCGCCTTTCGGTAACATTGAGCGAGTTTAACGTAGATAGAAGCCTCTTGGGGACGCAGGCGAATCGCCTTTTGGAACTCGCCCGCACAAAGCGAATACTGCTGCATCTTTGAGTGAGCTTCAGCCGCCAGCAGGTACGTGTCGGCAAGATTGGGGTTGATGCGAATTTCATCTTCTGTGTGCTTGAGCGCAGATTTTGGGTCATTCATTAGCAGAGCCGCGCGCCCGAGCTGGTAATGCACGAGTGGAAAGAGCTTGTTGATCGTCTGCACCCGGCGAAATTGGTCAAGCGCCTTATCGGGCTGCGCAAGATCGAGATAGATCGTGCCGGCCGTGTAGAGGGGTTCTGCATCCGACGGGTCAAGAACGGCGGCTTTGAGCAAAAGATCGAGCGCCTCACCGTTTCGATTTTGCGAGCGCAAGACTTTAGCCAACTCCACGTAGGCGTCTTTTGGTTTTTCTTCAAGCCGAATGATTTGTCTAAAAACTTCTTCGGCTTGGGAGTAGCGCTCATCGGCGAGCAACATCTTGCCAAGCTCTAATCGGTACTCACCAACGAGCGGATAGCTGTTTACAAGTTTCAATAGATAATCGACCCCAACATCCACGCCCTGAAGGCCCGCCAAAGCCTGAGCGTATACGGCCTGAGCCTTTCGATGATTGACGTCAATTTCTATCGCCTTGGCGGCATAGTTAAACGCCATTTTGAAATCTCGAAGCGCGATCGATGCTTTAGAAAGAATAATCAGAGTTTCAACGTCGTTTTCGTAAATTTGAATCGCGCGCTTGGCAAATTGAATGGCCCCCTTGGCGTTGTTGCGCTTCATTTCGACAAGCGCAAAACCTCGAAAGACTTCGTAACTTTTGGGGTTCATTTTGCGAGCCGATTCGAGCACCCTCGCCGCCGCGACGAAATTGAACCTCTGGGCCTGGTATTCAGCCAAGGTGATATAAGGCTCCATCAGTTTGGGATCGGCTTTGATGGCCTTACCGAGCCAATCCATCGCTTCTGTAGTGAAGCTAAGTTGCCAAAGGCACTTGGCTGCTTTGAGCGCTGCCGTTGCGTTACTCGGGTTCTCTTCAAACGCGGCCTTGTAGTGGGCTTGAGCGGCGTGGCAGTCACCTTCGCGAAAAAATTGGTCTCCTTCAAAAATCAATTGCTGACCCTTGACCTTTGTTTTTTTGAGTTTTTCAACGCCGCCAAGCTGAACGATCAAATTTTTAGCAACCGAATTGGCCGAGTTGAGTGAGTAGGCTTTTTGTGCAAACTCAAGCGCTCGCTTTTGTTGGCTGCGGGCCAATGCAATTTCGGCAAGACCTTGATAGCCCTTTGACATTAGGGGTCTGGGTGCATCTTCGGGAGCTAAACCTTGAGTGATCAGCTGCTCGCCCTGATCGGGGTGGTTGAAGCTTTTGTACTCGATCAATCCGAGTTCTATGCGAGCGACGGAGTGGCCGGGATTGGATTTGAGCACCTGCCTGAGTCTTCGGCTAGCGTCACTTGGCTTACCCGCAGCCACGAGCGCTTGGGCCTCGGCCACATAAGGAAGTAGCCAACGCGGCTCGAGTTGCTGAGCTGATTGCAAATAGCCTATTGCCGACGCAGGATCCCCACCTTGACTGAGTAAGTGGCCTTTCAAATAGTAAAAGGTGGTGGGCGGCTCTGAATTTGAAACTCGCGTATCCAAAATCGATTCGACCAATCCTTTGGCCTCTTGAAATCGCCCTCTCACGATCAAATCGACTGCTCGGCAAGTCGAGGCGCCAAGGCCCCCGGGGTCAACTGTGGCTGTGGATTGAACCAGCCCCGTGATCACTCGGTTGTCTTTAGAGTCTTGATGAGCGTATGGCCACAATTGCGTTCTCGTCGAAAACCTTCTTGATCAT
>JBGSQJ010000240.1:0-2731 GCA_041738165.1 Bdellovibrionales bacterium | reverse complement strand
TCGTGATTCCGAGCTGGCCCGTCACTTGAAATAGCTAGTGGTGTTGACCCTATAAATTTTCAAAGGAGCCGGGCTGTGATTAAAAATAATTATTGGATCGTCGCTTTAACTTTGTGTTTGATCGTTCCATTTTCTGCTCATTCGTCTGAAAAGCGACGAAACCTTGGCAAAAAGAAGCCTCACCATTCCTCCCAACAAAAATCAGTAAGAACGTTTGAACAGGGTACGCGCTATTTCTATGGCCGCCACGAATTGCCAAAGGGCTCTCGAACAAAAGTGGCCGTGGCCACTCAGTTCTGCAAAGACCGGGGAATGAAAAGCCTTTTTAACTTTGGGACAAAAGTCGACCGTCTTGATTCTGGCAATACCCGAGTTGTTTTGGCGCCTATCCGATGTACCACTAATTACGCAAAGAGTGCAGAGCGTGGAAAGAGAAAAAAAATGTCTCGCCTTGAAGTAAGAAAGTTACGCGCCAAAAATCATACAAGGTCAGTTTATGAAAAACCAATTGTTCTATTGTCAAAACCAACGGAAATGACAGAACCAACAGAAGTAAAAGCCCCAGTTCAAGGTCAAGAAGTGACGGGGATGCAATAGAGTGACAGGCACCCCAAATTCAAAAAGCGCTGAGAATGATGACAAGTACTACAGCATTCTCAACGCCACTTTGAAGCTTGAAATTCTCAAAGGCCATCTCAAATGGACGATGGCCGATCTTTCACGCGCCAGCGGAATTGGCCGCACACTTATTTACTACTATTTTGGAAAATCAAAAAAAGACATTTTGGCCGAAGCCGTTCGAGGCATGAGCCGCAATATCTGGGCACTCGACGACGATCGTAAAGAAAAATTCACTTTGGCAGACGTGCGTGAATCGATTTTGCGCGCACGCGAGTTTGTCAGCCGCGCCCCCTACTCAACTGTTTTTTATTTTCAGTGGCGCCCAACCGCCACACCGGTTGGGGATTTGTTGCGCGAGACAGAGCTGGCTTATTTTAAAAAGCTTGAAAAGTTTGCCGGTGGCAAATCCAAAGCCGAGCACGAAGCACTCTATAGTTGCTTCATTGGCCTGGTCGTAGCTCCCAACGTATCGAATGAGTCTATAGATCTTGTGCTCCAGCACCTTCTTTGACAAAAACCTGACCAATTTGTCAGCTCTAAGAGTCGCAATCTCAAACGATCTCCCCTATAACTGAGTCTGTTAAAAGGCACTTCGCCAAGGGGTAATGAGGGGTAAGCCTTCCGGTCAAACGGAAGGCTTTTTTTATTGGTGAGCGGATTCTACCCCCGCCGGAAAGCGTGAAAGCGCTGTAAGATCTTGAGCGCACCCTGAGGGGCGGTTTTGCGCTTCCATATGCCCGCGACAAAACGATTGGCTTCGGCAAAAGTGGGGTAAGCGTGAACCGTGTTGAGAATGTCGTTGAGCGTAAGGCCCTTTCGCTTCGCGAGCACGAATTCGGCCATCCAATCACCAGAGTGCGCACCAACTGCCGTCACTCCCAAAATTTTGCCCGAGCCCTTGGGCGTGATCACTTTGACAAAGCCTTTGGCTTCACTCTCACAAATGGCCCGGTCGAGATGCGCCATCTCATAGCGATGAACATCGTAGGCAATACGTGACTCCTTGGCCTCAGTTTCGTTCAGCCCAAGCCTAGCCACTTCGGGGTCGGTATAGGTCGCCCACGGCAAACTGGAGTAGTCGGCCTTAAAGCTTTTGAAAGGAGCAAACAACGCGTTCAAAACGGCATAGCCCGCTTGGTGTGAGGCCGCATGAGTGAATTGAAAGGGGCCCGTTACATCTCCGCACGCCAAAACGTTTGGGTACTTCGTGCGCAGATAATCATCGGTTTCAATCGTGCCATTTTTTCTTAGAGTTACGCCTAGGTTTTCAAGGCCATAACCCTTGACGTTGGCTCGCCGACCAAGCGCCACCAGCACCACATCAAACTCGATTTTGTTTCCGTCTTTTGTATGAGCCAATGACGTGCTCCCGCTTGCTTCAAAGCGCACCACCTCAGAGTTCAGCTTGACTTGTACGCCTTCTCTTTTGAAAACGTCTTCTATAAACTTTGAAACATCTGGATCTTCTTTTGCTAATAGTCGATCCCCGCGCTCAACCAAAATGGTTTCACACCCGAGCCGAGCAAATGATTGCGCCAATTCACAACCGATTGGCCCCCCACCCATCACTAAGATTCGCTTGGGCGATTCACGAAGCTGCCAGAGATTTTCTGAAGTTAAATGCTTCACGCGATCTAAACCTTCAATGGGTGGAACGATTGGCGAGGCGCCCGCGGCCACGATGATGTTTCTAGTGGTCAATGTTTTGCCGCCCACTTCAACGCGATAAGGATCTTTGATCATCGCCTCGCCTCGAATGCAATCTACGCCAAGACCTGAATAGCGCTCGACCGAATCGTTTGGCTCAATTGTTGATATGATTTTTTGAATCCTCTCAAAGACTGTTTTGAAATCGACTTGCGGGACGGCCTTTTGCAAACCATATTCTTCACCGGTTCGAAAGAGCTGAGCCACTTTAGCGCTTCGAATAAGCCCTTTGCTCGGAACGCATCCGGTGTACAAACAGTCTCCGCCCATTCGGTGTTTTTCTATCAGCGCAACCTTAGCTTTTAGCGCCGCGCTTATATACGCCGACACTAGACCTGCAGCACCCGCCCCAATGACCACGACATCAAAATCAAATCGACTTGGCCGCCTAACACCCTTGTAC
>JBGSQJ010000346.1:0-7629 GCA_041738165.1 Bdellovibrionales bacterium | reverse complement strand
TGCCAGCACCGTCTCGGCGATAAGAATTATATTGAGGGTCTGTATACGTGTTTAAGCGCGTGGGGTGAATCTGAGCCAATGGAAACAGGGTCGTCAACTGACACAACACGACTTCTTGCAAATTCAAAAACACCTTGCTCGAGTCCGGGTGGCTCTTTGTGAATTTACTTTCATCTATATTTTTACCGCAGCTATGCAATATTTTGGCGGCTACGTCCCTGCCAACTTCGAAGTTATCAAACTGTATGTGTGGCCCAATCCATATTTCTTGGGGTTTTGAAGTCAGGCATTTTTCAGCATTTGATAAAATGCCCGCGGCCACACTTCTCCAGCCAGCGTGGACCGCCATCACTTGATTAGGTGACGCTATCATAATCGGAATGCAATCTGCAGTTTGAATCAAAAGTGCTGTGTTCACCGAACTGGTAAAGTGGCCATCGGCTTCAACGAAATCGAGCGTTGAGTTCACGACGTTGGCTCCATGAACTTGCGCAATCGATCTGAATGAATATTCGGGCCAATGGTTTTGAATTGCATCTTTCGTGAAATGGCGGTTGCCGAAAACACAGTGAGCGCCGATGCTCGAAAATTCAAAATAGGCGTTAGTCAGAGCAGACCCCTTTGGACTTGCAAAATTCCGCAAGCTCTTGCGGCCAATCCACTTTGAATTTCATTTCGTTTTGATTTCTGGGGTGGGTAAAACCCAATTCGCACGCATGAAGGGCCAATCTTGGGCAGTTCATAAGATTTTTGCGGCTGTAAACTGGGTCGGCGAGGATGGGGTGCGAAGACTCACTGGTGTGAACGCGAATTTGATGAGTGCGGCCCGTTTCGAGCCGGCACTCGATCCAGCTAAACCCCTGGGGCAGCTCTTGCAAAACACGATAATGGGTAATAGCCAACTTGCCTTTCCCCGTACTCGAAGACGAAAATCTTTTTCTGTTGCGTGGGTCGCGGGCCAAATAAGATTTCCAGGTTCCGGTTTGAAACCGCAGTTGTCCGTGTACCAAGGCCCAATAAATACGATGAGTGGTTTTGGCTTGAAACTGCGCAGCCAAACCATGCAGGGCCAGATCAGATTTCGCAACCACGAGTATTCCACTTGTGTCTCGGTCCAAGCGATGCACAATGCCTGGGCGATCGGCGTGAAAACCTACACCGAGTTTTCCTAAGTGGCCTAGTAGCGCATTGACCAACGTGTCTTGGCGGTGACCCAGAGCCGGGTGAACAACAAGACCAGAGGGTTTGTTGAGCACCAAGAGATCTTCATCTTCGAAAAGAATGTCTAGTGCAAAATTCAGCGGTTGAAGTTCACTTGGCTGTTCTAAGGGAAACTCGATTTCGATTTGATCACCGCATTTCACTTTGTATGAGGCCTTGGCTTTCTTGCCATTGACCCTGACAAGACCCAACTGAATGAGCTCAAGAGCGCGGCTTCGTGAAGAAATATCGGGTTTGTGGGTCAGCCAGCGATCGATACGGTCTCCCGAAGACTCAACCGAAAACACTTTTAGGTTCGGATTATTAGGTCTCACACTTTGTTGGCGCGAAAGTGTTTCATGTAGGCATCGGCGATTTTATTTTCGTTTAATCCAAGCAGGCGAGTGTAATGGACGACGAAGCCTCGGGTGAACACGGCTACGGGTAGGGCTTCAAAATCGTCGGCTTCAAGAGCGACCAGCATGTTCTTAGAGGCTCGAATTTCAGTCGCAATTTGTTCGAGTGCCACGCCTTTGTACAAACGTATTTTTTGCAGCATTTCTCCACTACAAACTTCTAGTGCCGACACTTGCGCCTCGAATTCTGGCTTTACTTCATAAATGCTAAACCGAGTTCGAGCAAAGCCTTCAGGGAGCTCGTCTCTTGGCGGCGCTAAAGCCACACTTTCTGTTCGAACAGAATTAGATACTTGAAAAGAGGCAGAAGGTAAGGATTGAGATCTCGTGGGTTGGGCCGGACCAATTCCCAATTTTTGGTCATAAGCTTTTCTGCGACCTTGATGAGAAAGCACCTGATAGGCCTCTTCAATCAACGCCATAAGTTCTTTGGCTTCGTCGGGAGAAAACATACTGTAAATGGCGGGGCTATTGGGGGCGTAGGTGGCTTTGGCCCTTTGATACGCTTGATATATGTCGACAGGCCCAGCGGATTCATTCACTTCAAGCAGGTCATAGAACGTCTGACTGGACTCTTCGGGATCTCGCATTCTTCTATTCATATCACAGCTTGTAGGGGTTGTGACTTCGCAATCTTTCGCGCCAAAGACATCAATTGTCCATAGAGATGGCTTTGACGATTTGAGCTCAATAAATGATGGCGCTGTCGCAGCGACTGCCATACCGCATTATCATAATCGAGCGCACCCACAAACGGGCAGGGAAAGCCAAAGTATTTGTGGCAAACACTTTGAAGAGCAAATCCCATTTCGGCCTCTTGCCGGGTTCGCGCCTGATTGAGCACAATTTGAAAGTTAAGCTCAGACATAAGTGATTTCAGCTTGGGGCCAAGCACAGGTTCTTGGGTCGAAATATGTTTTATCAATTGGCCAGGATTGCGAATTTTCAGCGCTTCCCGGTTGGCCATTAGTGCATCAATCTGACTGGCCAGATGAAGTTGGTGTTCGTATCGACGCAGCTTTCTAAAAAAGCCAGATTTCAAAAAGCGATATGCATTTTCAATACTTGATGGATCGGGAGTGACCACGACGATTTTATGCTGGGCCATTAAAAAGAAATCCAAAGTGGCGCTATGAGTTCCAGCGCTCAAATCCAATACTGTAAAATCACATGGATTCCTGAAGATGGCAGACATCACTCTTGAACGTTGAGAGTCGTCGATATTGGCAACGTCCAGAGTTTCACTCGAGCCGCTAACGAGCTTCAACCTAGGCCAGCTGGTGTCTTGAGCTAAACTTGAAAACTCCATGTTGGGATCTAAGATGAACTCGTTGATTCCCTTTGAACTCAAGGGAGTTCCCAGCGCCGTGTGTAAGTTGGCTGCGCCTAAATCGAGATCAATCAATGTGGTCTTGTATCCCAAGTGCGCTAAGAAAATACCGAGGCTGGAGCTAACAAAGGATTTGCCGACGCCGCCCTTTCCTCCGCCAATAGCAATGATAGTGCTAGCCGGCTTAACTTTGCCGCGTCGATCGACAAACTCAAAATGTTTTTGCGCGGGTACACTCACGGCTTGGTTGATCCTTATCCAAGCTTCTCTTCGGCTTCGCTGCGTCGAATGTAAAGGGGCCTGACGTTTTTCCATGAATCCAAGTGTGCAGTTTCGTTGCGTTTAACCAAATACCGCTCAATGTCCTCGGCAAAGGTCTGGGCTTGAAATCCAGGTGTGACGCCTTCGACCCACCGCTGAACGATGTCTTCTCGACATAGGGCTAGCTGGCTTTGAGAAACCGACCTGGGCGGCTCAGAAAGTTTCCATCCAGAAGAGTCCGATTCAAAAATGCCAAGATAAAAAAATTCTCTCAGGGCTTTCACGGCCACGAGCATTTTGGAGTCTAGGCCGGTGCCATACTTTTCTGCTAATAGGTCTAGTGTTGAGACTTGAACCACTGGGCAACCCGTTGCATAGCTCAGCGTACGCGAAATATTTATACCCACCCTCAATCCCGTAAAAGATCCCGGCCCATGGTTGACGGCGATCTGGGTAATATCGCGAGCTTTGATTCTGAGCTCAGAGCATAGGCGACCAAGCTCTTCTGTTGCCGTTTCAGAGTGGCTTGCGGGTTTGCTCCATCGTCGCTCAACAGTTTTTTTGGAGAGCTCGGGTCTCGAAATTGTTAGAGACCCGATGGGGTGACTTGTGTCGATGCACAGACGTATCACAAATTAAAAAGGTTGGTGATGTCATTGAACAAAGCAAACACCATGAGCATCATAAGAAGCATCAGCCCAACTTGCTGCGCCAGCTCCATTTTTCTCATGCTCAGCGGTGCGCCTTTCAAAGCTTCAATGGCGTAAAAAACCAAATGTCCGCCATCAAGCACAGGCACCGGTAGGAGGTTCAGAATAAAGAGATTGATTGAAATCACGGCCATAGTCTTGAGGAATGTCGAAAGTCCAGCGGCAAAGGAATGCGAAGCGACTCGCCCAATCGTGATGACTCCGCCGACGTTTTTGGCAGAGACTTCGCCTTGGACAAGACGAACCAAACTCATAACGACAAATTCACTCCATTGATAGGTGTCTTTGAGCCCAACTTTTAGCATTTCAGCTACGCTCGAGGCGCGATAAAAAACTGTAGGCGGAGGAGCCGGAAAAAATCCAGACACGATCCCTATTGTGAATCTCTTTTCTTCTTTGCCGTTGATGGTCATGAGTTCAGTCATTTCAGGAGTGATTTGCAAATCCATTTCACTGCCCGCTCGAAGCAAAGTGAACTTCATGCCCTCCGCTTCGCCGCCATACGCTTTTACTTTATTGAGCACATCCGTCCACGCATAGACGTCTTCGTTATTGATGCGTAACACTCGGTCGCCTTTTTGGATACCGGCGAGGCCCGCTGGCGATTTTTCTTTCACCTGGTAGATAAAAAGTTCGGCGGTTTCGAGGCCCAAGGCATCGATCAAACTGGTTTTTTCATCCCATTTTTTTGAAAAAGGGATGTCCAATTCGCGCTTCGCCTTTTCGTCTGCTAGCTGAGTTAAATCCTGAACTGTGACTTTGAGGTTTCCAGAGACAACGGCCTTTTTCATTGCGGGCTCTAGGTCTCGCCAGTACGAGATTTTTTCGCCGTTGACAGCGACGATCATATCAAAATTTTGGATTCCCGCGGTATTGCCAACACCTTTGGGATCCCGAATACCCACGAGTGACGAGCGTGAATCTTGACCGAAGCCCTCGATCTGCCCAATTTGTCTTTGACGGCTAAATATATTCTCATTTGGACCAAGCCCCACGGGTGCGGTGATTTCAAGTGGGTGAGCTTCGCCATCGCGTTCAACCTGAAACTCCAAGACCTTGCCAGGCGCTTCTGCGATGAGGTCGCGCATTTGTCTCCATGTTCCAATTTTTGAATTCGCGACACTAAGAATCTTGTCACCGGGGCGAAAGCCAGACTCATAGGCAACTGTGGTCGTTTGAAGATCTCCAAGTACAGGGGCCGCGACCTCTTCACCTAATCCGGCAATTGCTATATAAAGAACTGCGGCGAAAAAGAGGTTCATAATGGGGCCAGCAAGTACGATGGCAACCCGTTGCCCAAGCGGTTTATGCAAAAACGAAAAAGATTTTTGATCTTCAGGAATGTCTTTGGACGGGTCGTCCCCGTACATTTTCACGTATCCACCCAGAGGGATCAGTGACACGCAATAGACGGTGTCTCCGCGCTTTACACTTAATATTTTTTTACCGAAGCCCATGCTAAAAGTTTCGACGCGAACTCCGTAGTACTTCGCAACTAAAAAGTGCCCCAGCTCATGAACAAAAATGAGTAGGCCGAGCAATATAAAAAATGGGCCGACGGAAAGAACGAGTGAATGAAGATGCTGAATCAATTGAGTCATAACGTACATGATAAGATATGGACGCCGATCTGGGCCAGTGATTTAGGTGTCTAAATGCAGCACTAGGTCATATACAGCGCGAAGGCGAACACAAAAGGGCAACAGATCATGAGTCCGTCCAGTCGATCTAGAATTCCACCGTGGCCGGGCATGATGGAGCCTGTGTCTTTGACGTGGGCGACTCGTTTGACGAGCGACATAATGAGATCGCCCGACTGCGCGACGGCCCCGGCCAAAAGGCTAAATGGAATCACGTAGAGAAGAGGCACGTGGTCTAGAAAAAAATGAACAAATAGGGTGCCCGCCAGACAAGACCCAAAAAGGCCAGATAGCGAACCCTCCCAGCTCTTATTCGGAGAAATGAGCGGCATAAACTTAGACTTTCCAAAAGCCCTTCCGCCAAAGTAAGCGAATATATCTCCAAAAAAAACGACCAAAAGCAAATAAACAAACCAGAGTTCACCATGGCTCAAAGTCACGATTTGAATGGCATAGCTCGGAAAGAGCACACAGTAAATTAAGCCAAAAGAGCCCATGGCCATTCCGGGGAGTAGCTGTTCGTTTGTGACCTTGCCCCGAGACAGCCACAAACTCCCAACCAAAAAAGCCACGCATGAGAGCGAAAAATCGAGTAGGCGATGTTCGGCGAGTCGAATCAAAGAGGCGTAAAACAGTGTCGCCACGATCCAAAATAAGTGAAAGACTTGGTCGGGCAATTTCCAGTACGTGAAGGCCATACGTGCAAATTCGTGAATGCCGATGACGATCGCCACCGTGCAAACAGCATAAAATCCAGTCTTACCCCAAATATAGCCAGAGCCTAGCACAATAACCGCAGCGGCCAGCGCAGAGATCACCCGCTTGAATAATTGAAATCGACTATCGGCCATTTATCGAATGACGAGCTGTTCACTCGTTCGGCCGTAGCGCCGCTCTTTTTGTGAAAACTGGTTGAGGGCGCGGTGAAGGTCGGACAACGTGAAGTCTGGCCAAGATTTTTCTTCAAATTCAATTTCGGTGTAGGCGCATTGCCACAAGAAGAAGTTTGAAATTCTTCGTTCACCACTTGTGCGAATCAGAAGATCAGGGTCTGGCAAATAAGCCGAAGGCATGAGGCCCGCAATGAGGGCTTCGTCAATTTCCTCTTCAACAAGTTCACCAAGTCTCACTTGGCGGGCCACCTCTTGAGCCATTTGAGTGATCTCTTGTCGGCCTCCATAAGAAAGAGCAAAAGTCAGCACCATCCCCGTGTTATCTGCGGTCATCTCGATGGTCTCATTTACGATCTCTTGAACAGCGTCAGGAAGTCGATCCACCTGACCGATGGCTTGAAAGCGAATGTTGTCGCGCATGAGTTTGGCCCGCTCTCGAAGAAGCTGACGGCGAAGCAGGCTCATAAGAAAATTCACCTCGACCGCGGGTCTAAACCAATTCTCGGTGCTAAAAGCAAAAAGAGTGAGGTGAGAAATACCTAATTTTGAGCATTCCGTGATGACATCGGTGACGACGCGCGCGCCGCGCACATGACCGAAAATGCGAGAATGCCGGCGGGATTTCGCCCACCTTCCGTTGCCGTCCATGATGATCGCCAGATGTCTTGGCCTCTTCAAACCGCTGTCTCCTGAAGTTCTCAAGTTAAACTGTCATCAACTCTTTTTCTTTGTCTGCCGCAATTTGATCAATCTTTTTAATATATTCGTCTGTTAATTTCTGAATCTCATCTTGAAAACGCTTATTGTCGTCTTCGCTGATGGCTTTGTCTTTCAAAGACTGTTTGAGCTCGTCATTGGCTTCCCTTCGCACTTGGCGAACCGCAATCCGAGAGTCCTCACACACTTTCTTAACGTTTTTTACAAGGTCTTTTCGGCGATCTTCGGTCAGCTCGGGAACCTTGAGTCTTACCACCTTGCCGTCATTCATCGGGCTCATACCCAAATCACTTTTAACAATAGCCTGTTCAATTTCTTTTAGAATTGAGGCCTCCCATGGTGCGATCAAAAAAGACCGAGCGTCGGGGGTCGAAAGAGCGGCAACTTGATTGAGGGGTGTTGGAGTTCCATAATAATTCACTCGAATGGCATCCAGCATCGAAATTTGGGCGCGTCCTGTGC
>JBGSQJ010000222.1:0-2246 GCA_041738165.1 Bdellovibrionales bacterium | reverse complement strand
GTACAAGTTGTACATGCCCACAAAAGGAGAAGCGATCAACTTGGCCAGGTTTTTGTAACCGTCAACGAACCCTAGGGCCCCACCTTTTAGTGAGTTGACTAAGCATTGGCCGCTGTCGGCTTTAGCCCGATAGAAAAAGCGAACGGATTGCCTGACCCATTGACCATTTTGCCTATTGCGAAAACTCTCTTCGTTTTGCTTGCAGCTCTCTCTGAAATTTTGCTGAGGGCTGGAATCGTTGAAGAATTCAGAGCACTGCCTTGCGCATATACCCACCCAGTCTGTGCCCGGTTGACTTTGGTTCCCACCCGAGACCAATTCGGCGTGTGAAAACCCAGACATAATGTAGATAACAACAGCCAGGACCATGACTTCTCTTATCGACAATGCGCCGGGCTGACTAAACGTGACTCATTTTGAGACGCCTCAGGCGCGCTCCCAGGTACACGGTTCCTTTTTCGATATGCACCGCATATCGAAAAAGGAACCGTGTACCTTCTCGGCAAACCTAGCGTATGTTCGTCGTTTCCAATGGATTCGATCACCCCCGACAAAAGGAGACCTAAGTGATTCAAGCAAAAGGTATGGCGGCTCACGCGGCCAGTTCGGCTCTGGCCCCATACAAATTTGATCGGCGAGATGCGGGCGCGACGGATGTTGTGATTGATATTCAGTATTGCGGAATTTGCCACTCAGACATTCACATGGTGCGAGATGAGTGGGGTTTCGGAGTGAAATTTCCGCTCGTACCTGGGCATGAAATCGCGGGGGTTGTGCGTTCGGTCGGTAGCCAGGTCACCAAATACAAAGTCGGCGATCACGTGGGCGTTGGATGCTTGGTGGACTCTTGCCAAGATTGTGCTCACTGCCATGACCACTTGGAGCAGTATTGCCTCAACGGCAACACCATGACCTACGGATCTGAAGCAAAAGATGGAACCGGAGTCACTCAAGGTGGGTATTCGAATGTCATCGTCGTTAAAGAGGATTTCGTGCTGAAGATTCCAGACGCTTTGCCTTTAGATAAAGCAGCACCGCTTTTGTGCGCGGGCATTACGCTTTACTCACCATTGAAGCATTGGAACGCCGGGCCTGGCAAAAAAGTTGCCATCTTGGGGTTGGGCGGACTCGGTCACGTGGGCGTTAAGATCGCGCGGGCCATGGGAGCAAACGTTACGATTTTGAGTCACTCTGAATCTAAACGTGAAGACGCAATGAAGCTCGGTGCACATCAGTTTTTGCTGACTAAAAATTCTGAAGTCTTTCAAAAAAACGCGGCAAGTTTTGATTTGATCATCAACACCGTGTCGTCGTCTGAACTCAATTTGGGCGACTACTTTAATCTATTGAAACTAGATGGAACTTTGGTTTCGGTTGGGGTTCCTGAAAAGCCGCTGTCGATTCACCCTTTTCCGTTGATCATGATGCGCCGAAATTATGCGGGCTCGCTGATTGGGTCGGTCCAAGAGACGCAAGAGATGCTCGATTTTTGCGCCAAGCATGAGGTCACTCCCGAAATCGAAGTGATTGAGCCCTCAAAAGTAAACGAAGCTTATGAGCGCGTTCTTAAAAGTGACGTTCGCTACCGCTTCGTGATCGACATGAAGACGCTGTAGGCGCGCTAAAGAACCGTGTACCTAAAGGAGTCGGGCTACGTCCGACGTGGAGGTTGGAATTTTCGAAAACGCGCCGGTTTGAGTTTCGGGCGGATCTGATAATTTAAAAACACTAAGACCACGATCATAGTTAAGAAAATTCCAATCAAACCCATGATACTCTCCACAGCAGATGCAAAACCGGCCGAGGGGCGAACCCCTCAGTTCAGTTCTACTCGATTAGTTCGGTTTGGATGCTTCAGTCGGCGTGACTGCCGCTTCAAGACCTTTTGCAAAGTCTTTGTACTCTTGCTCAGCTTTGTCCTTGGTTGACCCATAGGTCTTTTGGATCTGGTCTGAGATCAGGTGCATTTTGCCGCGAAAGCTATCCACTTCCGTATCGTTGAACTTGCTCCATTTACCCTTAATTTTGGCTTTAAGTGCAGTCCACTCTGTTTGTGCTTTGTCTGTGTTCATTTTGTCCTCCTAGGTGTGATGTTTAGCGTTCGATCCGACCTGAGACCCGGATTTAGTACCACTTGAAGTGTGAGTCTTCCTGCGTAAAACTCAACTAAAGGAGTGGGAAGATGAAGAGCAAAAGGTTCAAGGAAGAACAGATCATAAAGGTTCTTAAACAAGCTGAAGGTGGGG
>JBGSQJ010000197.1:0-17599 GCA_041738165.1 Bdellovibrionales bacterium | reverse complement strand
GCAGTTGCAAAAAAATCTGATTCGCTCGCATAGCATGGGGGTGGGCGAGCCTTTTTCAAAGGAGCAAACCCGCGCCATCATGCTTTTGCGCGCCAATGCGTTGGCGAGGGGACACAGCGGAGTCCGGCCAGAGCTTGTTTTGAAGATTATCGAATTTTTGAACAAAGACATTTTGCCCGTTATTCCTCAACAAGGCAGCGTCGGCGCCTCTGGAGACTTGGCGCCACTTTCGCATTTGGCGTTGGCATTGATCGGTGAAGGCGAAGTTTGGCAAGGCGGCGAAAAAGTTCCAACTGCCACGGTTCTTAAAAAGCAGGGCGTGGCCCCCCTTGAACTTGAAGCCAAAGAGGGTCTATCTTTGATCAATGGCTGTCAGGTTATGACCGCAGTTGGGCTTTTGGCACTCTTTGAGGCGCGCCGCCTTTTGTGGCTGACAGATTTAAGCGGCGCCATGTCTCTCGAAGCGCTGCGTGGGTCAAGGTTGGCGTTTGATTCTCTGATCGCGGCGACTCGGCCTCATCCGGGCGAAGCAAAAACGGCGCGAAATATGCTGAGATTGCTGGGTGAGACTTCACCGATTGCCGAAAGTCACAAAGACTGTAGCCGGGTTCAAGACGCCTACTCATTAAGATGCATTCCTGCGGTTCATGGCGCCACCAAAGATGCCCTCGGATATGTATGGAAAGTTCTCGAAGTGGAAGCGAATTCCAGCACCGACAATCCGTTGGTCTTCGCTAATGAAGGAAAAATTCTGAGCTGTGGTAATTTTCATGGCGAACCCGTTGCGTTCGCTTTGGATTTTGCCGGTATCGCGATGAGCGCATTGGCCAGCATTGCCGAATGCCGAGTTGAAAAGTTGATCAATCCTGCGATGTCTGACCTTCCTGCATTCTTGGCACCGCATGGAGGGCTCAATAGCGGCCATATGATCGTGCAAGTCGCGGCCGCCTCGCTGGTGAGCGAGAATAAAATTTTAGCGCATCCGGCGTCCGTCGATTCGATTCCGACTTCAGCCGACAAAGAAGATCATGTGAGCATGGGAACCATCGCGGCACGAAAATTTCGGCAGATCACTGGGAACGCTGAAAATGTTGTCGCTATGGAATTTCTTTCGGCCACTCAAGCTCTTGATATGCTTAAGCCTCTTAAGCCGTCAGGCGCTGTTCTTAGGGCCTTTGAATGCGTGAGAAAGCGAGTTCCATTTGCTGAGCACGACCGTGTGTTTGCAAATGATGTGGCGGCCATTGTGCAGTTGATTCGCAGTGGTGAATTGATGAGCGTTGTTGATAAAGAGGTAGGGGAGCTCGAATGGTGAGAAAGTTAAAAGCACCAACGGGAAATCTGCTCAACTGCAAGGGGTGGGGGCAAGAGGCGGCTTACCGTATGCTTCAAAACAATTTAGATGAGGCCGTGGCCGAACGACCCGAGGATTTAGTAGTTTATGGTGGCCGGGGAAAGGCTGCGCGCAACTGGGATTCGCTTGAGAGAATTTTAAAAGCCCTCACGGAACTTGAAAACGACGAGACCCTGCTGATTCAATCGGGAAAGCCAGTGGGAATCGTGCGAACTCACGTGGACTCGCCGAGAGTGCTTTTGGCCAACTCCAATTTGGTCGGAAACTGGGCCAATTGGCAAGTGTTTGACGATCTTGAGCGCCGAGGTCTGATGATGTACGGGCAAATGACGGCGGGATCTTGGATCTACATCGGGACTCAAGGCATCGTGCAAGGAACTTATGAAACATTTGCCGAAGCGGGCCGTCGGCATTTTAATTCTGATTTAAAAGGCAAAGTGATTCTGACGGCAGGTCTGGGCGGTATGGGCGGAGCTCAGCCTCTTGCGGGTGTGTTTGCCGGAGCTGTGGTTTTGGCTATCGATGTAGATCCAACTCGGGTGAGTAAACGACTAGAAACCAAATATCTAGACGAGGTCGCGGCAGACTTGGATGACGCTTTAGCGAAAGTGACAGTCTATAAAAAATCAGGTGAGGCAAAATCTGTTGGCCTCGTGGGCAATATGGCCACGGTGATTCATCAATTGCTTGAAAAGGGCTTTACTCCCGATTTGCTGACCGACCAAACCAGCGCGCACGACCCGCTAACGGGGTACGTACCTGAAGGGTACAGTGTCGAGCAAGCCAAGGACCTGAGAGAGAAAAATCCAGGTGAACATATTCGCCTCGCCAAAGAGAGCATGGGAAAGCATGTGCGCGGAATGCTCGAGATGAAGCGGCGCGGGGCGATCACCTTTGACTATGGCAATAACATTCGCGCCATGGCGCGAGACGTGGGCGTTGAAAACGCGTTTGAAATCCCTGGTTTTGTGCCCGAGTACATTCGGCCGCTTTTTTGTCGAGGCAGTGGACCCTTTCGGTGGGTGGCTCTGAGTGGAGATCCAAAAGATATTGCAGTGACGGATCAAGCTCTGCGCGAGTTGTTTCCAGATGCTAAAAAGTTACATCATTGGCTCGACATGGCGGCCAAGAGAATTCAGTTTCAAGGTTTACCGGCCCGAATTTGCTGGCTCGAATACGGCGAGCGCGCCAAGGCCGGTTTGCTATTCAATGAGCTCGTTCGTTCAGGAAAAGTCAAAGCGCCCATAGTGATCGGCCGCGATCATTTAGACTGCGGTTCGGTTGCCTCGCCCTATCGTGAAACAGAAGCCATGAAAGATGGCTCCGACATGGTCGCGGATTGGCCTATATTAAATGCACTTGTTAACACAGCGTGCGGAGCCAGCTGGGTGAGCTTTCATCATGGCGGCGGAGTTGGGATGGGGTATTCGCTGCATGCCGGTCAAGTGATCGTCGCCGATGGATCTGATAGCGCAAAGGCAAGGCTGGAGCGAGTTTTGACCGCGGACCCCGCAATGGGCATTTTCAGGCACGTCGACGCTGGATATTCAGAAGCTATCGAGACGGCGCGCGCGCGCGGCGTGATTCGCCACGGCCTGCCTGCCATTGACACTTAAGTCCTCATAAGATCTGATTAACAGGTCGAATGACAGGAGGACTTCTGATGAAATTTCCACACGTGACGCTCGTGTTGGCGGGGCTAGTTCTCACAGTTGCAACTGTGGGCTGCAATCGCAAACCTAAGTTAGATACAGACAAGGCCAAAGTGAGTTACGCCATTGGGCAAAACATCGCACAAAATATCAAAGCTCAAAATATTGATTTGGACCCTAAAGTTGTGGCCTTTTCTATTGAGCAGGGAATGAAAGGCGATAAGCCAGAGTTGACTCCCGAGGCGCAACAGCAAGCCATCATCAACTTTCAAAAAGAAGCTCAGGCCAAATCCATGGCGGACGCTGAAAAAAATCAGGGTGTAGCCAAGGAATTTTTAGAGAAGAACAAATCAAAAGAAGGTGTGAAAGTCACAGATACTGGCCTTCAATATGAAGTTTTGAAAACCGGCCCGGGTAAAAAGCCGAAGCTGGATAGCAAAGTGACGGTACATTACACCGGCACGTTGGTGTCTGGCCAAAAATTTGATTCTTCTCACGATCGTGGTCAGCCTGCTGAGTTTCAACTCAAAGGCGTAATCAAAGGTTGGCAAGAAGCCCTCCAGCTGATGCCTGAGGGCTCGGTTTACCGGCTTTACATTCCACCTGATCTAGCCTATGGACCGCAAGCTCAGCCTGGAATTCCTGCCAATTCAGTTCTCGTTTTTGACGTCGAACTTATAAAGGTTGCGCGTTAACCGCTTTGCTCATGGCTTCGATTTTATCCAAGCTGAAGACCAGCTCTGGATGTGTGTCGGGATCCACATAGTTACTAGTGGATTTCGGCACAAGAATTGAGGCCTTTCTTAAGTTTTCAATCAACTGAGTTTGGTCTTTGTCCACCCGAATAAACAGTCTCGACGTACACGCGTTTCGGATCTCAGCCGAATATTGAGCCGAGTGTTTAAAGAAGCTACAAAAGGACTTCACAACCTGAGTCGAAGTTTGCGCATCATCTAAAAGTTCGAGCCCTTTGGCCTTAAACTGAAGCCAGCTGAATTTGGCTTCATCAAGAGCATCTGACGGGGCAAAAGAGCTCCAATCCAGACCCGCTTTAACAACTGTCTCAAACAACTCAGAGCCTGTTGCCCAACCAAGAGTCGGCAACACTTCACCCTTTTGATCATAAACAATTCTCAAAATTTGAAGATAAACCTCTGGGCCTTTGCTTCTGGCGAAGTTTTGAAAGGCCGCATAGGAGGTGGCCGTGTGCTGAACTTGGGCTTGTAGGAATCGAGGTGCCTCTTTGTCGATGAGATAAGCTCCAATTTGATTGTTCGCGAGTCTGAGCACGTGGCGGCCAGACGAATCGGCCCAATAACTTCGGCCCTCTTTTTCAATGCGAAGAAGTTCGTTCTTGATCCAGTTGCGAACGCCTACGAGTTGAGCTGTGACGCTACCAAGGGGTGTAGTGAAAGCTTGGTTGGCCACCGAGATCGGCCCGGCAAGCCGAGTGAGCCATTCAGATTCACTAGCTTCTGGGGAGCTTGCCATTTCACTTTGAATCACGGCGCACTCTTTGCACTCATGAGCCGATTTATTGAGGTGAGTTTCAATTGATCCGAGTAGAGATTCGAGTTTTTCTGTTTTGACATTTGGATTCAAGAGATGATCGATTTGCTCTTGGTAGGAGTGATAAGTGCAAAGATTAGTCACGTAACTTTGCCATTGATCGCGCTTGCTAAAATCATAGCCAGCTCGAGTCTTGAGGATTTGATCCATGCCTGTCAAAAAACCTGCAATCACATTGCCCGCAAGTGCTATGGGAGTTCCCCACGGACCGGCAATGGCACCCACCCACTGAGAGGCTTCACCAACAAACGAGCCCAGCATTCGCAAGTTGTCGTCTTTGCGATCCTCAACAAAGCAATGATTGGTTTGCAAAAACAAATCCTGCAATACGGCGACCTTTTTGGTTAGGTCCTCAGCGTAATCTCGAACAGCTTTGGTCTCGGCTTCAGTTAGGTTGCCCTCTCCACCCTTATTGACGATGCCGAGGATCAGCTCGCGATCACGGCCCAATTTGGTCTGCATCTCTTCAACTTTGAGAGTCACGTTGTCGCAGTTTGCATCTTTTTTGATCGACGCCTTTAGGGCATCCAGCTTGGCCACAAGCTGTTCATACTCTTGCCCAATCGAGGGGCATTGCAGAACCGGAAACATGGCAAACACACCTTTGGTTTCGGGCGCTGCCGACCAGGCATTGGCTCCTACGAAATGAGCCATAATGAGCAGCAAACCTAGCGACATTTTTTTCATTTTGAACCCTCCAGTTAAGGGCATTAGATATAGCCTTCGAATACGAGAATTCGTATGGTTGAGCGGGGAGTTGAAAAATATGCAAAAGTCAGAGCTTCAGATCTTTTTGGATATCGGTGAGTTGCTTAGCCTTGATGGCGCAGTGCGAAAAATAGGTCGACATTGCGATGAAAGTGACCTCTCAATTATTCGAGATGCGGTGGTGGTGTGCGAGCAAGGTCAAGTTTCATGGATCGGCACTCGAAAGCAGTGGGAGTCGGCACAAACCGAGTTTGGCAGTCAAAAGCGAATTGAGCATTCGCTTGGCGGCCGAACAGTTATCCCTGGATTTGTGGAGTGCCACACCCATTCAGTCTTTGCAGGTCAACGGGCCGAAGAATTTGAGTGGCGAGTTCAGGGGCAAACTTATTTAGAGATTTCAAAAAAAGGCGGCGGAATCTTATCGACCGTAAGAGCGACTCGAGACGCCTCCTATGAAGAGCTGCTGAACCTAACCCAGCAGCGCGCCAATCGATTTTTGAGCCAAGGTGTGACCACTCTTGAAATCAAAAGTGGGTACGGGCTTGATTTGCACACCGAGATGAAGTGCTTAAAGGTGGCCAGGGCTTTGAGAGGTCCGCACATTGTGACGACCTACTTGGGGCCACACTCGAAATCTCCTGACTTTAGTAGCCTTGATGAATATCTCGAGTTCATTGTCGAAACAGCTTTGCCGCAAATCGTGCAAGAAAATTTGGCGGACCGGGCGGATATTTATATAGAGAATGGTTTTTTTAGCGTTGAACAAGGTCGGCGTTATTTCGAGGCGGCAAAACGCTTGGGTCTCAAGCTCACGGCCCATGTTGAGCAGCTCAGTCTCTATGGTGGAACGGACTTGGCGCTCGAGTTGGCGTGCGAGTCGGTGGATCATATTGTCTTTATCAATCCAAGTACGCAGGCGAAGTTGGCCAAGAGTTCCTCAGTCGGTGTGCTTTTGCCAATGGCTGATTTTTACCTGGATATGGCCTATCCACCCGCGCGCGAATTACTAGACCAAGGTGCATGTGTCGCATTGAGTACGGATTTCAACCCTGGGACAAGTCCTTCGCAAGATATCGACTTCACTGGGCTACTGGCGCGAATTAAAATGAAAATGACTCAAGCTGAAGTACTTGTGGCACTGACTCTTGGGGGCGCAAAAGCCTTAGGGCTACAAGATTCAAGAGGGGCGTTGTGCGCTGGCTACCGCTGTGACTTTAGTGTTTTGCGTGGAAGTTGGCGAGATCTGTTCTATTCGATTGGTCAAAACTCTATCGCTCAAGTTTTCATCGGCGGGGTTGAGCAAAAAATCAGTCAATAAAAATAAAAAAAGGCTTTGATTTTTATTATGAAGTCTTCCTACTCTGAAGCAAGCGAACCTATGGATGGATCGCTCATAAAGGGGAAGAGTCATGGCACAATCCGTAATTCACCTGACCCAGTCCAAGTACTATTCACCAGCTTTCAATGCGGCGGTCTTTGATGGACCCATTCGCATTTACTTTGCCCAGCATCAAGAGGGGCAGGCGCTCAAGGTGTACTTTCAGTTGCAGCAATATCTAAAAGACAAGTATTCTGCTCTAAGAAAAGAGTTTAAAAATCACGGTCAGACCATTTTCTTACTGCTTTATCCCACAGACGAGACCTATCAAAATAGTTTCGGGCCAAAACCAGAATCTGATTTGGCTTTGGCAAGATTGGGGGATGATCATGTTGTTGGAGTTCGAGGCCCAATTATGGACGAACAGTTCAATGGGATTTTTATGAAGGTCGAAACTATTCTTCAAACTCTGACGGTGGCTCCGCATCTGGAAGCGACATCAGTTTAACGACTTGGTCTTGTACTGAAGAGTCATCCCAGCGGAAGGCTCCAACTGAATCCCAGACGATCTGTCTATCTGGGTTGATGAGAAAATGCCTCGGGATAGATTCAACTTCAAAGGCGTTGGCCAGTTCCTTTTTTGAATCAAAATAAACTTGAATTTCAATATCGTTTTCCAACAAGAATCGCTTGGCTGAGTCGAGGTCGACGCCGCTATCGGTGTTGACGGTGACAACGCGAAATCGACCTTGCTGAGCGACCCTGGCAAACTGATTGAGAGAAGGCATTTCATTGAGGCAAGGCGCACAGGTGATCGACCAAAAACTCACCAGCACCCAGTCTTTGGGCAATTGGGCCAAAGCCGCCGCAGGAACGGGCTTGGCTTCACCAAAAGTGAGTTTGGGAGTGGGGAAGTATCGGACTTCCAATTGTTGTTCAACTTGCGATAGACTGTAGATGGCGATGCCTATCAATACGGCAGCAATCAACGCGGCAACCATCATAAATCGATAGGTTGCGCCAGGAGATGAGGGCGATGCGGACGGATCGGTCATATCTGCACAGTAGCTTCACCAGCACATCTGGTCAAATTGTGCTGGAGTATGTGTTGCTATTGGTAATTGGGGTCAGCGTCGCCATGCTCATCACCACGACGATGGTGAGCCGTAACACCGAAAACCCCGGGTTTTTGGTTCGCAAATGGTACGAAATTATTCAGCTCATTGGGTCTGACAACGCAGATGATTTGAACCCCGAAGAATCTAAATAAAGATCGAGCCGCGTTTTTTTAGTTCAGCATTGAGGCGTTCTTGCATTTTTTCTTGAAGTTCCCCTGCCAATTCATGAACAAGCTCTCGGTCCTCTGCGGACTCTGGGCCATAGGGAAAGACCACGGGTTCTAAAAAGATAATTTTCCACTTTGAAGGCAGCGGAATCAAATTCAGGGGCAGGGGCAGCACGACCCCCCTCAGCCATTTCGTCATCTTGAGACGACTTAAGTTGATGTGGGTCTCTTCGGCGCCAATGACCAGGGTTGGAATAATTGGACTTTGTGTCTTGAGCGCCATTCTGACAAATCCACTTTTAAAATCCTGAAGTTCATAGGCTTTCGAAGAGGGCTTGAAGTTTCCGTATTCACCTTCTGGAAAGAGAATCACCAGGTGATTTTTTTCAAGCGCTTTGAGTCCATTTTGCATGTTGGCTTCAATAAATCCGAGGCGCTTTGCCGGAATTGAAGTTGTCGGAGTCAAAAACCAGAGATGATGGGTGAGCACCCGAGGGTGTCTCTTTGTAAGCTCCGCGACTTCATGATTGATCACCATGGCATCAAAGCCCGAAATGCCTGAGTGATTGGGGACAATGAGGGCACGGCCACGCTTAGGAAGATTTTCACCGCCCTCCACCTTGACTCGAAAATAGGTGCTCATCAATTCTAAAAAAAATCGCGGTAGCAACTTGTAAATCAAAGTTTCTCGGTCTGAATCCGTAAATTGCTTTAGAAGTTGACGCATCTTTTATAGATTTAGCTGAGATTTGGGATACAAGGAAGGCTATCGGAGTCACATATGCAAAAATACATACTCGCATTGGATCAAGGTACCACGGGAACGACGGTGAGTCTGGTCGATCATTCGGCGCAGGTTGTGGCCTCGGTGAACTATGAACATCCTCAGATCTATCCACACCCAGGTTGGGTGGAGCACAACCCCGAAATGATTTGGCAAAGTGTGGTCAAAGGTATTGAAACTGTCTTGCGCACGGCCGAGGTTTCGGGCGATCAAGTTGAAGCGATTGGTATCACCAATCAACGAGAGACGGTCGTGATGTGGGACGCGAAATCGGGAAACCCCATTTACAATGCCATCGTTTGGCAGTGCCGAAGAACTGAGGAGTTTTGTGAAAGCCTCAAGAGTAAAGGTGCAGCTTCCCTCATTAAGAAAAAGACGGGATTGGTCATTGACCCTTATTTTTCGGGATCAAAACTGCGCTGGCTCCTTCGTCACCAAAAAGGTTTGGTTCAGCAAGCCAAGGGCGGAAAATTAAAAGCCGGAACGATGGATACTTTTTTGATTTGGAGACTCTCTGGCGGCACATCACATGTGACGGACTTGAGCAATGCTTCAAGAACACAGCTGCTCAATATTCACACCTGCAATTGGGATCCAGAACTTTTACATCTTTTCTCGGTTCCCAAAGAGATATTGCCTGAGCTCAAAGACTCAAGTGGAGAACTGGCAAGAACTCAAAGTGTTCCCGGGCTTCCCGACGGGATTCCCATTTCGGGCTTGGCCGGTGATCAACAGGCCGCGCTTTTTGGGCAAGCGTGTTTCGAGGCCGGCGCGAGCAAGTGCACGTTCGGAACGGGATCGTTTCTGCTGATGAACACAGGTCATAAACCCATTCGCTCTCGGTCGGGGTTGCTCACCACAGTTGCGTGGCGCCTCAAAGGGGAGTCTCGGCCTGTTTATGCTCTCGAAGGTGGAGCTTTTATCTGCGGCGCCGCGGTTCAATGGCTGCGCGACGAACTCAAGCTGATTGACTCAAGTGGTGAAGTGGAACATTTGGCCAAGCAGGTCAGTTCGACAGATGGAGTTTATCTTGTGCCGGCCTTTGTTGGTCTGGGTGCACCTTACTGGGATGCCAAGGCAAGAGGCGCGATCGTTGGGCTGACTCGCGGATCGAGCCAAAATCATATCGCTCGAGCTACCCTTGAAGCCATGGCGCTTCAGAATGTCGACATTCTCAGATGTATGGAACGGGATCTTGGCAAAAAGATTTCCAATCTTCGCGTCGACGGCGGAGCGGTACGCAACGGTTTGCTGATGCAAATGCAGGCCGATTTTCTTGGCGTGCGAGTGGAGCGGCCGAAAAATGTCGAATCCACAGTATTAGGTGCCGCATTCTTGGCCGGATTGGGTGTGGGTTACTGGCCGAATCTTCGCGAGTTAAAGAAAATCAGGCGGGTTGAAAGCCAGTTCAAGCCCGCAATGAAAGCTGCGCACCGACTCAGTAAAATCAAAGAGTGGCATCGGGCGATCGAGCGCGTGCGCGGTTAGCGCGGGGTTTTGAGCCAAAAATAGCTTCAAGGTCTCGAACGTGACTCAACCAATGAAGTTCGAGTTTGGGCCAGTCTTTTGCCTCAATGTAGCGACGATTGGATTTGGGTAGATAGACATTTTCAAACCCTAACTTGCTGCACTCTTTGAGCCGTTCAACAGCCAATCCAGCGCCGCGAATTTCTCCAGTTAAACCCACTTCACCAAAAAACACTGAGCCCTTTGGGGCCGCCGCCTGACTTTCGGAAGACATTAAGGCGGCGATTAAACTTAAGTCGACTGCGGGTTCAGAAATTTTAAGCCCGCCGACCACATTGGTGTAAATGTCTCGGTTGGCCAGTGAAAAAGAGGTGTATTTTTCAAGCACAGCCGCAAGCATATGGACTCTGGGGACGTCGATACCGATTGAAGTTCGCCTTGGGGATGGAAGTGGGGAGGCTGTGCACAGTGCCTGAATTTCGCAAAGCAAAGGGCGAGAGCCTTCCATTGCGGCAAAAACCGCCGAGCCGTATTGGTTCTCTCGTCTTTCTTCTAAAAAGAACTCGCTAGGATTGGGCACTTCTTTGAGCCCTACCGGTGACATTTGAAAAACACCCAGCTCATTGGTGGCGCCAAAGCGATTCTTTAAGGCTCTCAAAAGCCTGAACTGTTGGTGATGGTCGCCTTCGAAAGCCAAGACTGTGTCCACCATATGTTCAAGAACTCGTGGGCCTGCGAGCGACCCATCTTTGGTCACATGGCCGATAAGAATAACGGTTGTGCCTTTAGTTTTGGCCAATGCCAATAGTTGTGCGGCACATTCCCGAACCTGCGAGACCGAACCTGGGGCCGACTCCACCTGAGAGGTGTGAACGGTTTGAATCGAATCGACAATCAGCACTTCAGGCCGAGTTGAATCGACAGAGTCTAAGATCAAATCCAGCGAACTCTCTGAGGCCAGTTGAACTTCGGCGTGTCCGAGGTCCAATCTTCTTGCTCGCATAGCCGTTTGCTGAACGCTTTCTTCTGCACTGATATAGAGCACCCGCACTTTGTTCAGCGCCAATGAACCAGCGGTTTGCATAATCAGAGTGCTCTTGCCAATTCCAGGATCTCCGCCTAGCAAAACGTAAGATCCTTTGACGAGACCTCCGCCTAAGACGCGATCCAGTTCACCAAGTCCCGTACTTACGCGGTCACCCGAAATGCTCGTGGGTGTATCCATGAGATTGTAAATGTCCAATTTGGAGGATGAAGAAGAATCTGAGCGGCTACGGCCCACCCAGCCGCCTGTGCGCGGCGAAGATTTTTCCTCGACGAAAGTATTCCATGCGTCACAATCGCTACAGCGACCTTCCCATTTGGCTCGCTTGGCTCCACAATTTTGACACACGTATACGGATTTGATCTTTGCCATGACCCTCTTGATTAGCATGACCTGCAATCTATTGGCCACGAAGAAATTCCAGTCTTTAGTGGCACTGGTCTCCACAAACGGTCGAATTCCGGATTAGAATAATAGATCAGGTTCGGTTCAAACGAGAAAGGAGTCTCGTGGTTCAGCTCAAGCGAGCGATGGTGCTATTTTGCTGCGTGGTTTCTATTTTAGGTGGAAATCTTTTGGCCGAGGACCCACCCGAGACGATTTCCGAATTTAAAAAAGGCGTTGAAGCCTACAATCAGAAAAATTTTGATGGTGCGGTTGAGGCGCTGATTAAAGTCCCCGAATTGGGTGGCTATCTCTCGTATTACAAACATTGGTTCTTAGGACTTTCTTACTACGAGCAGCAGCGCTACAAAGATGCAGAGCCTGAGTTTTTAAAACTGCTGCATGGCAACCCCTCGGTGGATTTGCGAGATCAGTCGCGTTTTTATCTCGGAGAGATGGCGCTCAGGCAAAAACGTTACAAACATACTCTGCAGCATCTTCGCCCCCTTTTGCGGCAATGGCGGAGCTCTCACCGACTCCCCGAAGTCCTCTATCCCATGATGGTATCAGAGTTGAAGCTGGGGCGAACCAATCACGCCTGCCGATACGCTCGCAAGCTATACTCGCACTTTCCGGCTCACCCGGTTGTGAGCCACTGGCCATCGGATTTAACAAAAGTAAAAGTGGATGATTTGAAACTTCCATGCAAGCCCGCAAAAGACGATTTCAAGACTCGTGTGCGCAGGTTGCAGTGGGCGGGTGAATCGCCAAGGGCTCATCAAGAGATTTTGGGATTGATGAAGAGCGCGCCCCCTGAAGTAAAAGTTCAACTTGAAATGATCCTAGCAGGATTTTTTATTAATGAGGGAGCCGTCGATGATGCCCTCAATCTACTTACTCGGTACTATCCAAAATTCAAAGGCGATATGAGCTTTTTGATGTTGCTCGGTCATGCAGCGGCCAGGTCAGGGGAGTATCAGACTGCTGTAGGTGCTTATGAGCGAGCATTTTCAATAAGTCCTCGCAGTCGAAAAGGCCGAGAGGCGCTCTACTATGCGGCTCATTTAAGTTACCAATTTCAAGATTATGATGGCGCGGTCAGAAAGTTTAATCGATTTGCGAAAATAAATCCTCGTTCGGGATTGTCGCGTGATGCCAGTTGGCATTTAGCCTGGCTTCAATATTTGAGAAGAGACTATAGCGGCGCTATTAAAAAATTTGAGCTTGCTGGACGGCCCAGTGGCAAAGGCCGGCGGCGCCGAGCTGTGAGTCCCAGCTTTGCTGACAAACTCAACTACTGGACGGGTGTGGCGCAGTTGCGGTTAAACAAACCCTATGAAGCTCGCGCAGCCTTTGAAATTGTGACCAAAAGAAACCCGGTTTCCTACTATTCGCTGCTCGCAAAAAGTCGCCTACGAGTGCTGACTAAAAAGATCAAACAAGAAGAGCTCGAAAGAATTCCCGCCTCACTTCGGGCTCCGGATTCGACTCTAACTACGGTCGAAAATGGTACTGAAGAAGACGAAAACGAAGACCAGCTCGCCGAAAGTGAAGCTGATGGATCAAGCGAAGAGGAGTCCGAAGGTGAGTCTGAGTCTGACGCAAAGGATGAAGTCATTGTGGCCTCCGATTTTAGCGACCCCAAGCTTCGCGCTCGAATTGAGGTGGCAAGAAAACTCGTAGCCTTGGGACTTCAAGATCTCGCCAAATGGGAACTTTGGGAAATCGAAAGGCGCACTCGCAACAAGCAGTACCTTCGAGATCTGATTCAATCTTATGAGGCGATTGGATCTCATCATCGTTCGGCGGCCATCGCCGACATTCAGTTCTCATCGCAAATGGAGGCCACGCCCCCTTCGACCTCAGGTTCGCTTTGGCTATCTGGATTTCCGCAAGCCTATCCTGAGGCTGTGCGCGATGGAGTGAATCCCTTTGGAGTTGAGCCCAATTGGGTATGGTCGATTATGCGGGCTGAGTCTTTTTACCGCGTCGACGTTATTTCTCCAGTTGGTGCAAGAGGGTTGATGCAGCTCATGCCCCATACAGCACGAAATCTAAATAGACTACTCGGAGACTCGGCTTCGGTTGACGAGCTCGATTTGGCAAATCCCGAAACCAATATTCGCCTTGGAGCACAATATCTTGGTCGCCTAAGAACGGTCTTCAAGGGCCATTTGGCCCTCGCATCAGCGGCCTATAACGCAGGGCCACATCGAGTCGAGACATGGCTTGTTAGTTTTGGCCATTTAGAGGCCGATGAATTTGTTGAGCACATTCCCTTTTTAGAGACTCGCAACTACGTGAAAAAGGTTGTACGCAATTATGCACTCTATCAGGCGATCTATGACGGCGACACCAAGGCCATCGAGTTTATGACAAAACCTCTTGGCGTGCCAATTCCATCAAGAGCGTCCACTCGCGAAAACTGGGATTCGATCTGACCTTGACTTGACCAGCGCTGGTCAGAGACAAATGGGCCCTTACGAAAACTTCTGTGAGGAGTCCATCTTATGCAATTCACTGTAAAAATGGGTCTGTTGTTGGTCTTCGCCTTGGGATTCTCTGGGTGCACCAAAAAGAATTCGGGCCAGCTCGAGTATGGACTCAAACTGTCTGAGACTTTGAGAATCAATCTTGAGCAGGAGCCTCCCTCACTCGATTGGAGTAAAGCCACAGACACAACGTCTTCGCTAGTGACCGTCAACCTTATGGATGGATTGGTGGATTACAATTTAGAAGATCCTGACCTTTCACTTAAACCTGCGCTAGCGACAGAGTGGACGTCGTCGAACAATGCTCAAACGTGGACTTTCAAGTTGCGAAAGGGTGTCAAGTGGACCGACGGAGCCGATTTTGAAGCTCAGCATGTGATTGACGGGTGGAAGCGGCTTTTGCTTCCTGCAACCGCGTCTGAATACGCCTATTTTTTATTCGATATAAAGGGCGCACAAGATTTCAATTCGGGAAAACTCAAAGATTTTTCTAAAGTCGGGGTGCGAATCAATGAGCTGGGCGAGTTGGTTGTGGAGCTTCGTCAGGCTATGTCGTTTTTCCCGCTATTGCTCACTCATCACTCGACTTATCCTTTGCGCCAAGATGTTGTAGATAAGTTTGGCGATCGATGGACCAATCCAGAAAATATCGTCACTCTCGGTCCTTACAAGCTGAAGGTATGGGAGCATGATAAAGCTTTGGTGCTCGAACGAAATGAGACCTACTACGGCGAAAAAGCCATCACCAAAAATATCTTAGGGTACATGATCAATGAATACTCAACAGCGATCAATTTGGCAGAAGGTGGCAAACTTGATTTCCAACCGAGCCTGCCGGCCAAAGAACTCCCACTTCTCAAACAACGATCAGGATTTCGTCAAATCAGTACGCTGTCGACCTACTACTATGGTTTCAACACTCGTAAGATCCCCTTTAACAATTTGAAAGTTCGAGAGGCGTTTGTTCATGCCATTGATCGAAAGCAAATTACCGATTTGTTGGCAGCCGGGCACGCTCCACTGAGCGGCTGGGTACCCACGGGCATGTTTGGGTATGAAGCGGATCGAGGCTTGGGGTTTGATCCGGCCAGGGCGGCTGAGCTACTCAACGAAGCCGGTTACTCAGATCGTTCTAAGTTTCCAAAAGTTTCATTGGCTTTTAACACCAATGAAAATCACCAACGAATTGCCGAAAATGTTCAGGCCCAAATTAAGAAAAATCTTGGGATCGATGTGCAAATCGCTAACGAAGAGTGGAAGGTTTACTTGAATCGTTTACGCAACGACACTCCAAGTATTTATCGTTTGGGCTGGTTGGCTGACTATCCAGACCCTTCGACTTTTATGTCTTTGATGACGAGCATTTCAGAAAACAATCACACGGGCTGGAAGAACCCAAAATATGACGAATTGGTCAATAAGGGTGCCACACTGACAGACAAAGAGGAGCGCCGAAAAATTTATTCGGAGGCGCAAAAAATTCTTCTAGAAATAGACGTGCCCGTGATGCCGATTTACAGTTCGGTTCGCCACGTGCTCTTATCAGATCGAGTTCAAAATTTCCCACTCAATTCATTAGAGCGATGGACCTTTAAAGGAGTGTCGCTGAAGTGATTCGGCAAATCTGGGGAAGCACGATCATCGCGTGTTTTTTTGGCGCGGTGGGATTGTCATTTTTTGGCTATCAGATTGAACCATGGTTTTGGTGGTTTTCGTCTATTGTGACTTCTACTGGGGTCATCCTCTTTGTCGTACAGCGAGGGCTGACTTTGTTTGTGCTCAGGCGCCTGCTCGAGGCGATGTTCGTGATTTGGGTGATTGCTTCATTGACCTTTCTTCTACTTAGGGTCCTGCCTGGTGGACCCTTTGATTCTGAAAAGGCGCTTCCTAAGGAAGTGATGGCCAACTTAGAAAAGAAGTACAAACTGAATGAGCCGTTAGTCGTTCAGTATTGGGACTATATGACCGGTCTTGCACATGGAGATTTGGGCCAGAGTTACAAGTACATTAGCCGCGATATCACTTCGATTATCTCGGAGAGTCTTCCAAATTCCGTGCAACTCGGTATTTATGCGTTGCTGATTTCCTATTTGATAGGAATACCGATTGGAGTTTTGGCGGGCTGGAAGCCTGGATCAAAGCTCGATTTCAGCGCTATGTTCATGGCGATCAGCGGAGTTTCTTTGCCAAGTTTTTTGATGGCTCCCATTTTCATTTTGATTTTTGCAAAAGGCTTAGGTTGGTTTGAGCCCGCTTTGTGGGAAGGTCCGCGCTATTATGTGCTGCCGACAGTAATTTTAGGCATTCGGCCAGCGGCCGTGATTGCCAGGCTCACAAGAGCGAGTGTGCTCGAAGTGATTCACTCCGATTACATTCGCACCGCCAAAGCCAAGGGCCTTGATGCGAAATCGATTCTGTTCAAACACGTGCTACGCAACTCTTTGATTCCCGTGCTCACGCTTTCGGGGCCACTAGCTGCTGGTGTATTGACGGGTTCATTTGTAATTGAACAAATTTTTGCGATTCCCGGTTTGGCCAAGCACCTAGTGCTCAGCGTGTCCAACCGCGATTATCCTTTAATCTTAGGTACGACGCTTTTGTTTTCTCTGATGCTCGTAGTGGCCAATTTGATCACCGACTTATTAATGGCCATCGTTGATCCCAGGGTCAAAATCTCATGAAACAAGAAGGCCGAAGTTTAAGCCAAGAAGCATGGCAGAGGTTGCTCGAAAATCCCGTCGCGATATCTTCTGGTGTGGTGATCATCGTGATTTGTATGATAGCGGTGCTAGCACCTTGGATATCCCCATACAAATTTGATGAACAGTATCTCGACAGAGTGCTGGCAGCGCCAAGTTTTGTGCATTGGCTCGGAACAGACAGTTTAGGACGCGACATGCTTTCGCGCTTGATATACGGCGCGCGAATCTCAATGGCGGTGGGCGTGATTACCGCTTTCGTTTCGTTGATTATTGGCACAGTTTACGGCGCGGTTGCTGGCTGGTTTGGGGGATGGGTCGACAATTCACTCATGAGGCTTATTGATATCCTAGACTCAATTCCGTCACTGGTTTTGTTGATCCTCGTGAAGTTGGTTTTTGATTCTGTGGATATCATTTCAAATCCTGAACTGAGAGCTTTGACGGGAATGCTGCTCGCTTTGTCACTCGTGAGTTGGGTGTCGCTGGCTCGGGTGGTGCGTGGGCAAGTGCTTCAGGTGAAGCAGATGGCCTATGTGGAGGCGGCGAGATCAATGGGAGCCTCGGGTTTGAGAATCGTGGCGCAGCACATTTTGCCCAATATTGTGGGGCCAGTGATCGTGCTGCTCACTTTTCAGATTCCGTCTAATATTTTAGCAGAAAGTTTTTTGAGCTTCTTGGGGCTTGGACTTCAACCGCCGTACTCGAGTTGGGGAGTACTCGCCAACGATGGCTGGCGATCGCTTTCGAGCTATCCACATTTGATGATTTCTCCAGGAGTGGCCATATTCGTGGCGATGTTAGCATTTAATCTCTTGGGTGATGGCCTAAGAGACGCCGTC
>JBGSQJ010000193.1:0-2407 GCA_041738165.1 Bdellovibrionales bacterium | reverse complement strand
CCTGGGCTATCAGTTCAGAGAGCATCGCTTGTCGATCAACACGAATATGCGCGATGCCTGTTTTTTCGTTGAACTGAATCATTTAGTCAGCGTGAAGCTGACGCTTTGGCCTTTGGTTTCTTCGATTTGCACGCGCAAACGCTTCCAGCTTTTGACATCAATCATTTGGGACGAGAGAGTTTTAGCAAACCACCTGGCCAGCTCTTCACTCGAAATATTGTTGAGCGGCATAAGAACTGTGTCATTTCGAGGGAACACGTACCTTCTGTCTTCAAAATGCACTTCGACTTCTTTTTTTGAACTTTTAATATCTAGATATCTAGAGTTAGAAGCGAGCAGAATTCTTTCATCTAGCTGATCGCAAATCTCTCGAATCAGCGGCTTAACTTGGTTGAAGTCAAAGGCGAAGCCTAGGTCTTTGTCTATGTCACTAAGTCCAATGGCGACCGAAACTTGGTAATTATGCCCGTGAAGACGTTCAGCTGATTTTGCAGATAAAATTGTAAAGTGAGAGCATGAAAATTTGAAATTCTCTTTCGCTAAATGAACCACAAACACTTTTTTGAATCTCCTATCCTCGCTCGAAGCTTAAAAACTCACCGCGAGTTCGGGGGTCCTCTTGAAAAGCACCTCGCAAATCACTGGTGATCGTATGAGAGCCAACGTCCTCAACACCCCTTTGAATCACGCAATAGTGTTTCGCCTTTAGGCTCACGGCCACGTCATTCGTGTCTAAAACATAGCAAAGACAATCGGCAATCTGTTTGGTGAGGCGCTCTTGCACCTGCGGTCTCTGCGCAAAAAATCGTGCGATACGGTTAATTTTACTAAGCCCAATGACTCGATCTTTGGGAATATAAGAGATCGTGGCTTTGCCGTCGATCGTGACAAAGTGGTGTTCGCAAACAGAAATGATAGAAATGTCTTTGATGGTGACCATTTCGTTGTAGCCCAGTTTGTTTTCGATCGAAGTGAGGGCGGGGAACGACTGAGGGTTGAGGCCAGCAAAAATTTCGCGCACATACATTTTTGCCACTCGATTTGGTGTGTTTTTAAGACTGTCATCTTCGAGATCGAGCCCTAGCGTCAGCATAATTTCTTTAAAATGACCGGCGATCTTTTTTATTTTTTCATCGTCTGAAAGGTGATTGTCAAAGGTCGGTGAAGGTCGCACTTGTGACAAAATTTCTTTCACTAGAGGATCCAAGTTGTTTTTGTATGGGGGCATTAAGCAGTCCTCATTTTCTTTGAATACGTAATCGAACTTAAAAGTGAGAGACCTATGAACACGGCGCCGATAAGGCCCGTGATGACTTCAGGCACATGCACAAAGACATTGAGGAGCATCATGGCCGCTAGCGCACCAATGGCATAAAAAGCCCCGTGCTCCAAATAGCGAAACTGATCTAGAGTTTTCTTTTCGACCAACATAATCGTCATACTCCGTACGAACATGGCGCCAATTCCAAGGCCGGCTGCGATGATAAAAAGATTGTTGGTCAACGCGAAGGCGCCGATCACTCCATCAAAACTGAATGATGCATCTAAAATTTCTAAGTAGATAAATAGAGCCACACTGGCTTTCTCGACGTTTTTTTGGGCGCTATCTGGAAGTTTTAAAAAGTGTGAAACTCCATCCACCACCACAAAAGTCACCGTGCCCAAAATGCCAGACACTAAAAGGGTCACTTGTTCATCAGGGGTGGGTAAAAGCCGGCTGAGTGAGTAAAACACCAACAAACAAACCGCGATCTCAACAGTCTCCACCTTGCCGATTTTGACTAGGGGAGCTTCGATCATGGCGATCCAATGCACATCTTTGTCTTTATTAAAGAAATATTTGAGTGCGACCATGGCTAAAAAGCTGCCGCCAAACCCCGCCAAGGCCAAGTGCGACGAGAGCATAATTTCGGCGTACTCTTGCGGTTTTGTGGCCGCTAATACAATAGCTTGCCAGGGCGAGATATGGGCGAGCAAACTCACTATGGCCAACGGAAAAACGATTCGCATACCGAAAACAGCAATAAGAATTCCCCAAGTTAAAAAGCGGTGCTGCCAAACGGGCGTCATCTCTTTTAAAACCGTGGCGTTCACAACCGCGTTGTCAAATGAGAGTGAAACTTCGAGAATGCTCAGTACAAAGGTCAAAAAGAGTGCAGAGACAGCGCCCTGCCACGTACCTGAATAGTAGTAACCAACCGCCCCGCCGAACAGCAGGCCAACTACAGTGAAAATGTAGGAACCCAAGAAGTATTTGAGATGATTTTGCATGTCTGTTTTATTGCAGACGAAAATACCCTAGACAAGACCTAGTTTGAGGGAATTAGCGCTTGCCCTCAGCTTCGCCGCGTCCTTCTTTGCTAGGGTCAGGTCCGGCTGGTTCGCCAGAACGATTGTCGCCAGGCTC
>JBGSQJ010000189.1:0-2529 GCA_041738165.1 Bdellovibrionales bacterium | reverse complement strand
TGTGGCGTGGCCCAAAGACGATCGGCCGTTTGCGCCCACTACTGAAATTATCGAAAATTTTGCCTGCCTTTGGTGCGAGCTGAGCGAAGTCGATATGACTCGCTCGAATTTGCCAGAGATCTCTTCGGTCGCCAGTTGGCTTCAGCGTTTTAGTCGGCCCAGCGCCGGCGCGGCCGAGCTGCATTCGATGCCCGATGCTCTGAACGATTGGGCGAGCTCCGTTTTAGGTGACAAATGGCCGAGGCTTGCCGACGTGTTGAATGATCAAGCACCGGTGTTTTTGCGCGTTAACCGGCTCAAGGGCAAAGTTGAAGACTTTGAAAAACTCATGGCGGCGCAAAGAATTTCTCTTCGTCATGTGAGTGATGACGCTTTTGTTTTAAATGACCGCGCCAATGTTTTTCGCACCCAAGCTTTTTTAGACGGAAAGTTTGAAGTTCAAGATTTGAATTCGCAAGCTGTGGCCAAGGCTATGAATATCCAGCCAGGAATGAGAGTGATCGACGCGTGCGCCGGGGCCGGCGGTAAAACTCTGCATCTCGCCTCGCTAATGGGAAATAAGGGCAAGATCATCGCTCTTGACGTGTCAGATAAAAAACTAGAACAGCTTAAACTTCGCTCGCGCCGGGCCGGAGCTTCGATCATTGAGATTCGCAAAATTGAATCGGCCAAAACAATCAAGCGGCTAGCCGGCAGCGCCGATCGGGTGCTTCTCGATGTGCCTTGTTCGGGACTTGGCGTACTCAGAAGAAACCCCGACGCCAAATGGCGCTGGAGCATGGCCGAGACCGAGCGTCTCATTTTGCTACAGCGAGAAATTTTAGAGCGTTACTCGAAAATGATGAGCGATAAAGGCCGCCTGGTCTATTCGACGTGCTCGATTGCCGAGAGCGAAAACGGTGATCAGATCAAATGGTTCTTAGAGCGAAACCCAGTTTGGAAACTCGAATCTCAAACGACTTTGTGGCCCGAGCGCGAGGGCGGCGATGGGTTTTTTATCGCAGTTCTAGAGAAGACGACTTAAATTGAGACGATCAGTTTGACAACCTGGCTCTAGGTCTAGGGCCATTGTATTCTAGATACAGATGAAGTCCCAAAAGAACGTCTATACGCTATCTAGTATTTTGCTCATTGCCGCGCTACTGACGCAGTTTCAAAACTGTGGTTCGACGAGTGCCGGCAGTTCCGCTCAAAGTCACACTTCAGATACTACACAATTGATTGATGAATACAGCAAATCTGAGCTGCAATTTGTGCTCGACGAAGTCGAGGTTATTGATGGAGTGCAAAGCACCACGATCGATGGATTTTGTAGCCGGGCCCGAACGGGTCTGATGATTCAATGGCGGCTTTTTGAAGAGTCTCATATGAATTCGCCAGTTGCTCGAGAGGGCGAACTCAAGTGTAAAAGTGGCCAGTTCAGTGCGCCTTTAGAAGGCGTCGATGCCTTGACTTGCGGCGAAGCGCATTTGATTTTGGTTGAAGGCGAATGGGGAGTTTCTTCTTTTGCCAGAGTGACGGTAAGATGCGAGCCCCCGCTTCGAAAATGGCTCAACACAGACTCAGAGAATCTTCCTTACGGAACCTCGTGTGCATTAGAATCCCGCCCTAGTTCAAGTGGCCCCGAAGTGTGTCAGAAAATTTGTGTGCGCGCTGACAAGGTCGTGTACAAAGAAAATCTTGAAGCCTCAAGCTGTTCAGAGCTGTAATTCTCGCCTAAAACCGCCGCCAAAAATGAGCTAGCCATTGGGCTGGTCTTGTTGACCCATTGGCAATTCACTTTGAAAATATCAGAAGTGAATCTTGAAAAGCTTCTTGTCTATATAACTCACCACAGTGAAGTCATCATTCAATGGCTGTTTTTTAGTATCTTGGCCCTTTCAGGACTTCTTGTTGCCCGTGCGATTTTTAGCAAATCCAAGGCCACCGGAGCGTCTGGTGACGAGAGCATCGCCGATACTCTAAAGCGCATTTTAGAGCAAACGGCCAAGCTTGAAGGTGTAAAGATAGGCGAGGCCTCTTCGGGTGATATCGAAGCGGCCCAGGCCATGATCAAAAAACTTCAAGATGAACTCAAGGCCAAAGACGCTCAAATCTCGGCGACTCCCAAAGATGGCGGAGGCGGAGCTGAGGCAAAAGCCGAAGCGCAAAAGCTTCAAGTTCGTTTAAAAGAAGTCGAAGCCAAGCTGGCCGAGTATGAAATTTTAGAAGACGACATTGCCGATCTTTCACTCTTTAAAGAAGAAAATGCGCGTCTTAAAAAAGAGCTCGAAGGCTTTAAAGGCGGAGCATCAGCGGATGGCCCGGCCGTGCCGCAGCCACGCGACACAGAGAGTGATGACATTGTGGCTGAATTTGCCCAAGCGGTCTCACAAGCGCCCGAGCCATCAGACGATGCGCCCGCAGAAGTGCCAGCGAGCACGGGCGATCCGGTTGCTGATTTCGCGGCTGCGCTCAGCGCCCAAAGTGAAGAGCCGATTGCGGCGCCAGCGGCTCCTGCTGCGCCCGCGCCCGCACCAAAAGCTGCGC
>JBGSQJ010000168.1:0-1644 GCA_041738165.1 Bdellovibrionales bacterium | reverse complement strand
TACAACTTAGGGTCTCAGGTCGGTTTTTGGGTTGTTTCTGAGTTTCGCATATACCGCTCAAGCCTCACACCTCTCAGAAATCGCCGATAGGCTTAAGGGAATTCCGCCTCTTCCGAGCAATTATCCCGATCAAAAACGAAGCCGAATCCAATACTATGTTTTGGACTTGTACCAAAATGCCTTGAATCGGGATGGTAGGCTCGACAAGGCCGGGGTCGATTTCTGGGTGAAAGTGGCCGCCGAAGGCAGAGTCAACTGCAGCCAAATTTTGCAAATATTTTTGAGCGCAGAGGGCAATACCGAAACTCGGCAACGTCTCAGCGCCAATGGTACCGTTGATGAAAAAGTCAGGTATCTCTATTCTGTGGTGAACGCGGCTGTTCTCAATCGCAACGTCTCTAGGGCAGATATAGATCTGTGGAAGGCGCAGATAAGTCATGGTCTGACTTTAGATCAAATCATAGATTTGATAGTTGAGTCTGATGAAGCCAAAGCCCGCTGTGAGTGGCTGAGGATTTCACTTTAAAATCAAAAACTAGTCGAGAGACCGCCGGTCATTGTGGTTTACGTGTATCTAACCTAGTACGACAAGCTCATGCCAATCATAAGTTGATGAAGATTGGGTGAAGCAAATAAATATCTATAACGAAAGTGAATTGGCCACGCTTTACCTAATCCGAGTCCGGCTCCAGTAAATGCAAATGGGTCTTTATCTTCCCACGCTTGCAGGCCTGTTTCGAATTCCAAAAATGCCATTGGCGCGACCTTAAAATGGTACCTAGGCCCAAAATCAGCACCGATAAACGATCGACCATCAGTGTCCTTAAGAGCCATCAATCCCAGGCTAGCCCGAATGGTCTGAATGGGGCTGATCACAAGCAAGTCGGGTACCCAAGCTAAATGAAACGTAAACAATTCTTGATTTTCATCTTCAGCATCAGATTTAAGCATGGCCACCAAACTACCATCGAATCTCCTCCAACTCGCAGCGGGCTTACACCCATCGGGCCACGGGTAATTTTGATAAATCAGCTGACCTTGATCATTCAAACTTTGCCATTTGCCAGCTTTTTGACCACAGGCCATTGTTCCTCTTTGTACAAGCTCGCCTATTGAATTCCAAAATTTCCACTCACCATCGGGTGCGCCACTCTGCCATTGGCCTTGATCACGCAATTGACCACTTTCATAGTATCGGCGCCAAAGTCCGTCGGGGCGGCCTGCTCTTACTTGACCTTGCCGCTCAATTTGACCATTAGAGTAGTAGTAAACGATCGATCCGGTGAGCTGACTGCCCGAACATTGGCCCCTCATTTGAACTTCACCACTAGCATTGGCGTGAACTTCAAAAGGTCCATCTTGAACGCCAGATTCTAGGCACCAGTTTTTATAGGTCGACGACTCCTGAGCTAAAGCCAAGTTACTCGACAGAAAAAAACTAGCGACCAAAATGTTTTTGATAATCTTCGTCAAATGGCGCTCGATCTGGCTGATTAGAGATGGGCCACGCACGGTCTTCAGCAGGTGCTTTTTCAGCCACTGGCCGCAGATTCAATTGCATTAACTGGGTGCTCGACTTCAAGCCACTATGTCTTGCCCTTTGCCACATTCTTTTTTATGTGGCTTGGACTTCAAGTATTGAGG
>JBGSQJ010000152.1:0-1914 GCA_041738165.1 Bdellovibrionales bacterium | reverse complement strand
TTATCTGGCCCTGAGATTTTCTTACGCTCTTGTGGCCAACCTTTACGCGAGGCAAATGAGCAAGCTCAGGATGGCGCACGTTCAGCTTAGAGGCTTGCCGCCAGTTCCCGTCTGGAACAATCAACTGAACTGGTAGGGTTGGTTTTAAACTTGTCAATTCAAGAGCGTCATCACTTGGGTAAAGCACATACGTCTCATAATCTGAGGTCAATAGATCATTCAAGTTCAAAGCGCTAAAACCAAGACCACGAACACGAAGCGAAGAATTAACAAGAGCATGTACAGCTAGCGTGCCGGTGTTGGTGGTTCTCTTGAGTTCTTTGTAGTGCGCAACAAGACTCACTCTAGTTTTTAAAGCCAAGCAGGGAATCGAGAGGCATATGCATCGCACTTTATGCATACGGCATTTGGGGCAAGGGTCGAGGGTTTTGCGTAGTCTTGGCCGAGCTTGGTCAGACAAGGTGACTCCCCCAACCTAGCTGGCTAAGAATGTCTTTAAACTCTTGCGCCAACGGGGCCTCAACGCTGACTTTTTCATTCGTTGTCGGATGAGCGAATGACATTTTCGTGCACGCCAAAAGGAGCCTTGAAACACCAAACTTCGCTCTAAAAAAGCGATTGTGCTTGCCGCTCCCGTAGCGAACATCCCCCACTATGGGGTGACCCAAATGCCTTAAGTGTCTGCGTAGTTGGTGCTTTCTGCCGGTCTTGGGTTTGCATAGAACGAGCGAGTAGCGAGAGGTCGCAAATTTATCGACCGATTCTTGAAATTCATAAGTGTCGAGCCGCATGAAGTCCGTTTGTGCCTCTTGAGGAGCCTTGTCTTTTCTTGCCAGCTGATCCGCTTTTTCATCGAGCTCTTCTTTAAGGGGGTAATCAAGCGTGATCTCGGCTTCAGGCGTTCCACGCACGATCGCCAAATACTCTTTTTCAACCCGGCCGTTTGAGAATTGCTCAGATAAGGCTCTTGCACCTTGAGAACTCAAAGCGAAAATCAAGGCACCCGAAGTGGCTCGATCAAGTCGATGCACCGGGTACACCGGCTGACCGATTTGATCTCTCACCGTTTGCAACGCAAACTCCTTCGCGTGGCGATCCAACTGACTTCGATGCACGAGCAATCCCGAGGTCTTATTGACCACAACTAATTGGTCGTCTTTGTAGAGAACCGGCAGCTGCATTTGAAGTGACTCCCTTTTTAGTCTAATCCTTTGAAAAAACAACGAGCCGGTGCTAGGGATACCCGAGTGAAAACGCACCGAATCGCCTTCGAAAATGCCAGCTACCTAGGCCAAACTCGCAGGCTTCGCGAGCTCGCGCTTGAATCTTTAAAGCTCTACTCGGTTAAGCCCGTTCAGATCAAGTTTATAAACCATGCCGAAAATGCCACCTACCGCGTAACCGATTCGCGGGGCAAAAAATACCTCCTTAGAATTCATCGCCCTGACTATCACACCCAGGCAGCCATCATGAGCGAACTCAAATGGCTTAGGCACCTCCACAGTTTTGAAACTTTCAGTCTGCCGGTTCCTGTCATGTCCAAACGAGGCCATCTACTCGAAACCGCCTTCGCCGAAGGTGTTGGGAAACATCGAAGCGTGTGCCTCTTCAAGTGGATCGACGGACTCTTTGTTGACCCGATCGTGAATGAAGAGAAAATGTATAAAATCGGAGAACTGCTGGCGAGACTTCAAACCCACGCACCAAAGTCTTTGTACAACAACCGATTTTATTGGTCAGCCGAGGGACTCGTCGGTGAAGCTCCAAAGTTTGGGTCCATCGATCAGATTCGAGGCCTCAACCCCAAATCACAAATGAAGCTCACGAAATTGCGTAAACAGGTTCTGCAACCATTAAAATCGTTTGAGAAGAAGTTCCCTAAGCGAATGGGGCTCATTCACGCCGATTTGCACT
>JBGSQJ010000132.1:0-6077 GCA_041738165.1 Bdellovibrionales bacterium | reverse complement strand
GTCGGGCCGATCTTCGTGACCTTCAAGGTGCATCTTGCTTACAAATGTCGCGTAGCCCCCGATAATGACCATTATCAGCAGATTGAGCACCATCGAAATGTCCACCAAGGTCAGAATCCCAAGCATCAACATCTCTTCTTTTATTGATCCCACGGTTAGACAAAGATGGATCAACTCAACGGTGAACTTATAGGTGTAAAGAACGGCTCCAACGATTAGGCCCCCATAAATTGGAGCCTGCACCCATCGACTTGAAAAAATAATGGTTTCGAATAAATTCTCGATCTTTTGCATGAATCAATATTCCGTTTCTAAAAGCGTTAAATCATTCTCTTTAGGCGCGCAATTCGTTCGTCTAGTGGAGGATGGGTCGAAAAGAGCTTCATAATTCCCCCTGAGCGACTCGAAATTTTCAAGGCCTGAACCGCCGGTTGACTTGAGGGATCGACATCTTCAAAGGTGCGCTTTAACCCTTCAAGAGCTTGAATCATGTTCTCTCGGCCAGCAAGTTTGGCGCCGCCTGAATCTGCCCGATACTCTCGGTAACGTGAAAACCAACCTACGACAATAGAGCCCAGAATCATAAATCCAATCTCAAGGGCGAACTGTACGACGTAATAAGTGATCGGCAGACCTTGGCGTTCATCACTGTCTTGACCCTTGGCCATAACCAGTGCGTAGGCAATCGCACGCGCCAAAAACATCACGAAAGCATTCACCACACCTTGAATCAGAGTCATGGTCACCATGTCACCATTGGCAATATGGGCCACCTCATGGCCCAGAACCCCTCTGACCTCTTCTTTTTTCATTCGAGCTAGCAGCCCGGTTGAAACCGCAACTAACGATTTTGATTTTGTAGGACCTGTTGCAAACGCATTCACCTCGTCGGAATCATAAATTCCCACTTCAGGCATTGTGGTGAGGCGGGCCGCCCTCGAAAGTTCGTAGACTGTATCTAGAAGTTCGCGGTGCTGCCAATCTCGCGTGTCAGGCGAGATGATTTTCACTCCCATCATCCACTTGGCCATGACTCTTGACAGAGCCAATGAAATAAAAGCGCCGCCCATACCCCAAACTAAGCAAAAGATCATTAGCGACTCATAGTTAAGACCGTAAGCCGTGATGTAGGGCTTAACCCCAAGCACATTCAGAAGTGTAGAGATGGTCACGATCACCAGAGCATTTACCGCAAGAAACAAACCGATACGTTTAAACCAAGCCATTTAAAACCTCCATTAACGTAGATAGATTAACCTTTTTGTATACTTTTAAAAATATGATAATTAGTATCTAATGGTTCGTTTAAATCGAACTATCGGCAGGGGCCGAAAAGTGGGCTTTCTATGGCGCAATGGCTGAATTATCATCATCTCTACTATTTTCGAATGATTGCGAGCGAAGGCGGTATCGCGCGGGCGGCTGAAAAGCTGGGCCTTGGGCAACCGACCCTTAGCTCTCAGCTCAAACAACTCGAAGACATGGTGGGTCGCCCCTTGTTTGAACGGCGCAATCGCAAGCTTGTACTGACTGAGGCAGGCAAAGCCGCACTCGATTATGCAAATGAAATTTTTAAGCTGGGCGATGAAATGCTCGAGGTGCTAAAAGACCGCACTCCCGAAAACCAGCCGCACCTACAAATTGGGTCTTTGGATAGTGTTCCTAAAAAAGTGATTCTCTCGATTGTTATGGCGGCCTACAAGATCTCACAATGTTCGGTTTCTATTTTAGAAGGAAAGGGCGACGAACTCTTGCGCGAACTTAGGGCCCATCGAATTGATTTACTTGTATCCAACTACCCATCGCAAGCCATTGAGGAATCACAAGTGTATTCTAAGTCGGTTGCGAGGCTTCCTGTCTCGGTATACGGAGCCCTAAAGTTTAAAAATCTAAAAAAGAACTTCCCGACCTCACTAGATGGAAAGCCATTTGTTTTTCCAACCGTGCATAGTAAACTTCGCCATGATTTGAATCACTATTTTAAACTTCGAAACATCAAAGCCCTCTCGGTAGCCGAAACTCAAGACACGAGTTTGCAAAAATTATTGGCAGAACACGGGGTAGGGCTTGCGCCCTTTTCAGAAGCAGATGAAAAAAAGGAGCCCCATTTGGTTCGAATCGGCAGGCTCGAAGATGTCTTCGAAGAAATTTGGCTTATCTCGGCCCAACGAAAAATCGAAAATCCAATTGCAGCTCAACTGATGAATTCATTTTCGTTGTATTGATTTGGCGACCATCTGATCAGTCTGTCGTGCTCACTTCTTCTTGATAGTAATTTTCGATATAGGGAAGCTCGTCGGCCCACATCGTTTTTTCATCGGCAAATGAGTCTCCCCCTTTACCCATCCACGCGGGTTTTGAGATTTTGTCTTTGCAAGTTGAATCCCAGTAAGTCGATGAGTCGCCTTCAACAATCGATTTGATATCTCGGGGCTCAGGATACGCATAAAAAGCCAATCCACCTCCAGCATTTCCAGACGAAAAGTCTAAGTCGGAGATTTCACCTAACTTCGGCGGAATGACAAAGCAGCCCTGACTGGCCTCAACCCCAATGTCCTTGGCGTAAGGGGTGGCCCCATCGCCCATAACCGCCCGGTGAATGCCTATTCGGCGCGCACGAACATTCGAGTTAAAATCATTGAGTCCTTTTAGGGCAATAAAGTTTCTTTTTGAATTCACGGCGGTCGACGCCTCTTCAGTGATAAATCGGCCACCCACCGGAAGACACGAGTTTGGCAGATTGCTAAAATATTTGGCGCATCCCCCATCGTTCTTCATAAAATCATCCCGGCAAGCTTGCCCTTCGCCATGACCATAGTAAAACGGAAATTCAAGCACACTTGCCGATGGACGATCACAAAGTATCCACATTTTGCCCGTCGCAGGTGTCGTCATATCCGCAGCGGCAAAACAACCACGGCTCGTCTTTCCGGCTGAGAGCTGCTCACTGTAAAGCGTAAAAGCCCTATTGAGTATGACATCCGGAACACCGCTTGCTTTGGCTTTCTCTCTCAGCGCCACGCTCAAAGACAGCGAAGCGCTCTCACCCTTTGCGGCGACCTCTGTCTGAATGGGATTGGATGCAGTCAACCGCTCCGAGGCCGGCGTGCGCTGCATGGGGGATGGCTGCTGCTCTTGTCTTTGATACTTCGCTCTATTCTCGGCGTCCAACTGCTCGAGGGTGATCCCGCGTCGATTCGCCTCTTGAATAGCTAAATCCATAGGGCTCAGAGTGCCTGATGAGTAGGCCTCGACCTTGCAAGTTCCTTGAAAGAGATCATTTGCGCCCTCACGCACACGCACCAAAACATGCCGATGCCCCTTAGTGCAGGTAAATATAGAATCTGCTGAGCAAGAGTCAGGCGCTACGACCGATTGCCATTGCCCATTTGTCTGACTGATTTGAATTTTAGGGCACTCTTGGGCAATTGAGATCGCAGGGCCCACTGCCAGCGCCAAAAATAAAAACTTAGTTTGCTCAATGCCCATGGTTCACTAAGCTGCAATTGACAGAGCCACCAGAGACCGTTCCTCATTGAGCTGAGCGAGAGCTTGCGTCTAGTTTTTGTACAGCTGTATCAGAAATGGCTCAACCGGCTTATTTTGAATGCACGATCGCTTGGCAACCCGCCATTGAAAATCGTTTCATCTCAAACGGCATCTGCATCCCAGCAAATAGCGACTCCATCTCAGCCATGATCTTTTTGTTCACTCTATTTCTCTGGGCCTTCGATTTATAAACAATGAAAGCAAAAATAAATGTTTCACCGGGTTTCAATTTGCACATTTTTTTAAAACCAAGGCCGTGCTTAGAAAACTCCTCACCAACGGTTTCGTAGTAGTGCAAAGCCCCATGTTTCATCCAGGCCCGGCAGCCTACTTTCGCAATTTTCTTATAAGCACTGACGTTCTTTTTTTTAATTGGTATTACAAAACCATCTACATACTGGGCCATAAAATTTTCCTTTCAAAAGTTAGCAATAATTCCTTTAGTAGTTTTCGATGAAGTGCGCTTAGGCATTCACTTATACTCTGCCTTTCTTAATTTGTTCAATTAGCTTCTTAGCTTGTCTCTTGAGTTCCGGGTCAATTTTTCGCCAATCTTCGCCCTCGATGGCGCCAATGATGGCGGTGAAAGCGTTAAGATTGAGTCTATGAGGGAACATCTCGGCGTATTGAACGCAAAACTCTTCCCAGCCCTGGCTTATTATTTGATCTAAATAGTAAACACCAAGAGCTTGCATTTCAGACGCGGTCGTTGGTCCTAGGTTGCGTGCTTTCTCGATCGGGGTTCTGGCGGATTTTTTTTGACTGCTTCCACTCTTGGTCATTTGACCAGAAGCTCAATAGAATTTATCAAAAGGCTCATTAACTCTTGGTTTTTAATCTCATTAGTACTTGAATCAAAATTCTCATGAAACGACGGCAAAGAAAATGTCCCCTTAACATCCATCCCGTAAAAGGGGGCCACGTCTGACGCGGTCTTGAGCACGCTCGCACCGCCTCGTTTACCTGGAGAAGTCGCCATTAGAAACACGGGTTTATTCTGATACACTTTGGCTTGGATTCTCGAAGTCCAATCAAAAAGATTTTTATAGGCGGTTGTGTATGAGCTGTTGTGCTCAGCGAATGAAATGAGCAGAGCATCCGCCTCACCTATTTTTTTGTAGAACAGTTTGGCCGGCTCGGGAATTCCATTGTCTTTTTCTCGGTCGGGCCGATAAATCGGCATTTCAAAATCATTGAGATCGAGAACTTCAATTTCTAGATCATTTTTGAATTTCTTTGAAAGCAAATCACACGTGTAGTTGACCAACCTTTTGTTGATCGATTCAAAACTATTGCTCGCTGCAAACGCCAAAATTTTCAATTTTAGCCCCTCTCGTTAGCGTAATCCACGCCCATTCATTGGTGCTTCGCTTTATCCCACCAGCAAAGCCCAATCTGCCTTTGCGTGGGCTTAAAGCCAACGGTTTCGTATATTTTTGCGGCATGGTAGGCCTCATCAGCCACCATAACTAGCGTCTTAACCTTCATATTCTCGAACGCGAATTTTGCGCTTTGGTATACGAGCGTGCTGCACACGCCCTGACCGCGACGCTCAACATCTGTGCTGACGATTTGATAGCGACCCACCTCTTTGTCTGAAAACACACCGAGCCCACCAACTTGTAGACCGTTTAAAAACGCACCAAACCAATGCCCTAGGCCACCTGCAATCATCTTTCGGTACTGGGTCATTTGCGTACGGTAAAAACCCTCCCAAGACTGTCGAGACAACTGAGGCCCCCCGCAGCGAACTTGAATCTGAATTGCCGTTTCAAACTCATCTTCTGTTTCGAGCCTCCGAACCGACACCTGAGAGTTGAACTTTGGTGGCTCTACCACACGGCTAGCAGTCAATACGACCGCGCGGTCCAATTCAAAACCCTGGGCCAAAAACTCACTCGGATCACCGGCTTCGGCTGTTGGTGAATCCCACGCAAAGGTCATGTGGTAAATGCTAGGATCGTTGAGCTCAGACTGAAATGCGAGCTTCCATTTTTCAAAGTCACCTAGCTTCGGTGGACGCTTATAGAGCAGCAAATTGCCCCAAAAATAGTTCGGGTTGCTCTTTGACTTCACTACAATGTATTCGCCTTTGTCTTCGACGCTCCCATCATAACGATTAAAAATAAAATCTGTTTTGTAGCCCAATGATTCAATGTCCATACTGTCGACCTGCACTTTTACTGCCTATAGCTCTATCGCGAAAACCCACACCCATCAAGTTTGGCCAGATCAACTTGGTTCATAGCCGGCCCGATGGACAATTGAAACTTTTTCTATTTTTCAATTTAATCGCAAATGAGTTTAAAAGTCTGCGATGACCTGAGAAAAGAAGACACTAGATGCCAGCTACTGGCTTTTAAAAAAGGGAGAATTTTTATGAAGGTTATTGTTTTGTCGGCCGCTCTAGCTCTATTGTCTTCGCCCGCATTTGCTCGACAGCCCAAAGCCACACTTTGCGCGTCTAAGGCCGTAAAAATGGCGACGGCTTTCTTTGATGTGAACTATCCGAACGATCGTCTGATTTC
>JBGSQJ010000335.1:0-4878 GCA_041738165.1 Bdellovibrionales bacterium | reverse complement strand
GGCGCAGAATGCAAAAGGTACCGGTTTCTTAGTTGCGATCGCATTGACAGGGCTAGTGCTCAGTCAAATGGCTTTTGCTCAGGGCAAAAAGCGTGCTGCGAAAGCCCCGAAAGCCGAGGCGGCTCCTACTCAAGAGAGTGGGCAAGAGGGCAAAGTCGACATTTCGGATCTTGAGTCTAAATATTGGGCGCCTAAAGACACCGACTTTTCTGTCGTTCAAAACCGAACCTACGCCAAAGAAAATCACGTCTTCTTGACCCCTCAATGGGGTCGGCCCATCAACGACCCTTACAGCGAGGGCGAAATTTTTGGTTTAACGGCGAATTACTTTTGGTCTGAGCGCTTCGGAGTACAAGCGAGTTATTTTTCGGCCGATCTCGAAAACAACGACTCGACCAACGATCTTGCGACCTATGGTAGCGGGGTACAGCCCGACCATGGCAAGCTCAGCTCTTACTACGGAGTTGGTTTCAATATCGTACCTTTTTACGCCAAGATGAGTTTTTGGGGAAAGAAAATTATTTACTTTGATATGGCGATCACTCCCACCGTGGGAATGACCACCTATGATCAAATCATTGAAGGCGGTAACAAATCCAAGTCGGCCTTCACTTACGGAATCGATATCACGCAATATTTTTTCTTTTCAAGATGGGCCGCGATTCGCGCCGACTTGAAGAATCAATGGCACAGCGAAGAAGTGGTTAAGTATCGGGGAACGACAATTGGTCAAAAGGTCGAGGACAAATTGATTCACGACACGATCTTTTTAGTTGGTTTGAGTTTCTTTTTCTAAGGGGAAAATAATGAAACGCTGGATAAAAATAATGGTCTTAAGCTCGGCTTTGCTATCGGTGCAGCCTGGCTTTTCGGCTTTGACAGAAGGAGCAAGCACGCAAAATGCGGCGTCGGCTTGGTCGGTGGTCAAGCAGACCGTTTTGTCGACATGGAGTCAAATCACCAGCTACTGGGGCGATCAAGGCTCCGAAAACAAAGTGAATGATCCTAAAGTAGAAGTTGTACATAAACCAAAGAGCGTTCAACCGGCACCCGTTGCCGCCGTAGCTCCACCTGTTGAGATTGAAGACCGAACAAACGAAATCAATAGCCTTAAATCCGAAGCTCAAGGTGTCAAGCCTATGAGAGTGGCCCAGCCGGGCCGCGCTGGTGACAGCAAGCTTGCGAAAACAAAATCAGGTGTGCCCACGATCAATTGGAAACAGTTGAAATCGGCCAAAAAAATTCCACGCTTAGATGTGGGCCGCGAAGATCAAATCACTCGCGGTGAGTTCGCACTCAAGTCTGTGAGCTGGAAACTTCGAAACAATTCAAATGTGCAGCCATTGCCGACGCCGACAAAGATCAGCTCTGATGAATCAAAGAAGGCGCTGGCTACCAAGGTGGCCCGTGTTGGCGCTGTCAAAGACCTTGAGGGTCGCATTCGGCCCGTTGGTAAACCGCTATCTTTAGAGGCAGTTCGCGGCGTTCAATACACAATCACAGAGGCTAAGCAAGAGCAGCCGCTCCCCTATGCGCCATTGAGTGATGAAGAGATGAAGATGGTGGCGGCATTGATCTTGTTTGCCCAAGGCAATCACTGTCACATGATCATGGGTCTATTTGAACAACTCTCTGAGGCCCCATTGACAAGAGTGGAAGCGCTCTATCACCTTGGCGCCTGCGCCGATCAACTCAATATGCACCAATCGGCATTCAATGTTTTGAGTCAGGTCATCACCGAAAAGGATCAAGAGTTTTCACCCATGGCACTCGAGCAGTTGGTCGATGGGCTCCCTACGGTGTATGAAGTTCCCTTTTACAAAAAACTAAAAGACTGGGACTGGGAAAAGCTGCTGACCGAAAAGAGCCGAGATGCGGCCTACTACCGAATGGCCAAGGGCGCGTTTCGAATGGGTCACTTCAACAGAGCCAGAAAGTGGTCTGACACGGTTTCAGAGAAATTTGCCTATCACGATGATGCCCAAATCTTGAATGCGATGAGCGCGTTTGCGCGAAATGACAAAAAAGGCGCGCTGGCTCGCCTTGAAATGCTTTGGAGTTCGCTCGAAAAAAGGCAGAGCACCGATTCCAACATCCGCGCACTCACCAGTGTGAACTTGGCTAGAATGTACTTTGCCAATGAAAAATACGATTCGGCACTCGAACACTATATGAAGATACCAAAAGATCATCCTTTGTGGGTTCAGGGTCTCATCGAACAGGGTTGGACTCAGTTGGCCAGCGAAGATTTCTCGGGCGCGATTGGTAACATGTACTCACTTCATTCGCCGTATTTTAAAGCGGTCTACAAACCTGAGTCTTTTGCTGTTCGAACTATTGGTTACCTGAACATCTGCCAGTATGGTGATGCCTATAAGACATTGAGCTGGCTCGAGAGTGATTACCGAAAATGGTTCACTCAGATCAATCAGTATATGAATACCAAACCAAGCGCTCCGCAGATTTACTCCTCGGTCGCGCAGTACATTCGCGGCAAGAGCACAGCTGATCTCAACGGCGTGGCTTATCAAATTTGGCGCGAGATGGCTCGGCGCAAAGACTTTCTCAATCTTCAATCGGCTTTGAACGAAAAAACCGATGAAGTGAAGAGATATGAGGGCGTGAACTCAAAGATCAAAGACGAGAAGGCGGGCATTCGAGCTCGAGCGGCGCAGGCTAAACAGCGGTTCGACAAATGGCGGCTTCAGTACATTGCGGCCAAGTCAAAAAAGACTCAAGCGAGTGATCTCAACAATATTGCCCAAGGGCTTCAGACAGAGCGCGAGCGAACCATGGGGTATCGATTCAAGTTGGCGCTTCTTGAAACCAGCCGGCAAGGGTATTTGAAATTTCAAAAATCCAGTCAGGCTGAAATTCAAAAGCAATCGGGAATCTTGAGCGCCGAGGCTGGCCAGATGCTTTTAGGCCGGGCCAAGGGCATTCAAAAAGAGCTTTCGCGAGTCCTGGAGAACAATGAATTTTTGCGTTTCGAAGTTTTCTCGGGTTCTGGTGAAAACATTCGCTACCAAGTCACCGGGGGCAAGGTGGGAACTCCCAACCGCGTTCCGGCCAGTATCAAACCTCGCAAGATGATGAACTGGAGCTTTGATGGTGAGTTTTGGGAAGACGAAATTGGAAGTTACAGATCAAGTTTGCAAAACAATTGCCCGGATCAACCACACGCGACGGCCCAAGTTGGCGGCGATAAGGAGTAGGTCATGAAAAATCAAACGTACGCACTATTAGCGATAGGGGCTTTGGGCCTTTTGTTACTGGGGCCATCAGCGGATGCGAAAACCAATGTTCCAAAGGCGCTTGAACAACTCAAGACCAACGAGGTGAACGCCAAAGCGAATTTCAAGCAGTACAAAGAAAACGAAGACATTTCAGGTCAAAATATTGTCGAGGCCACGGCTGCTGTTAAGAAGCTTCGTGATCAGAAGCAGCAATTGAGCAGCAATGCGGCCAATCTAGAAAAGAACCGCGCCATTTTAGATCAAATGAAGACTAAATATAAAGAGTATCAAGCTCAAGAGTCTAAAGTGATGGAGCAAGAGGCGGCCGAGATCGCGCGGCTTCAAGCTTTGCTGGACAAACTCGAGGCCAATAGGCTGGCGCGCCAAAAGAACATCGAGTCGTATGACGCCAAGATCGCTGAGGTTGACAATGAAAAAGCGAGCTGGGATGCGCAAAGCGCCGCGTTTGCAGAGGTTCAGCGAGAAATTGCGAGCAAAGAGACTGAAGCGTTGGCAGCTCGACAAAAGTGGATTGATAAGCGCAAAGAGTATCGAGCTGAGGCCGTGAAGTGGCAAAAAGAGTCTAAGATCGCCGAAAACCACCGCGCTAAATTTGCTCGGTTAAAAGATTAGTTCCTGCAGCTTAGCACAGCAAGGCTATCGACAGCTGGGCGATCAAAATCGACTGGATGATGAACGCTCACTTTTAGTGTGAAGTCTCGATTTGCTTTTGAAATATGAATTTGGTCTTTTTTAGCACGGGCCCCAAAGCCTCCGTCTAAGTTCTCGCCGCTAAGCTCAAGTCCCTTTACGCGTGGATAACCCAACACCGTGACCCTGAGTTCGATTCGATCGAGTCGAAAAGAGTCTCTGTGTGGTGGAATCAGCAAATGTTTTTCTTTGGCCACGACGGTCTTTTTTGTAACTCCATCACCATTGATGACTTCAATTTCCTCTTTCGAAACTCTGCCCGGGATTAGAGCTAAGCCATTTTCTGATTTTTCAACGAAGTGGTATTGGTACGGGCGATCACTGAAGTTTTGCCCGTTCTCGTCTTTGAGCGTGAGATCGCAGTTGCTCTCAAGAGTTTCGCGGACTTGCTGGGGGCTCATTCGGCCGAGGTCATCTATCCAGCTGGCGCTTGCCCCTGTCGCACTAAAAAGTAGAGCTAAAACTAGCGATAATTTTGCTTTTAGTAACATGGGCCTGGCTCCTTCATAACTTATTGATCCGGTATTTGGAGCTATGTTTTGCAAGTCCCATTCCTGCCCCTTTTGGCGGGAGAGTGCCCGAAGCAGCAAGAGAGGGCTCTCGCACTGACATTTTTGGTCGCTCACTCAGGTGGCAGTGCCTATTTTGGTCGTTCTCTTGTGCGCAGTGGTAGTTAAATGGCAGCTGGGCATGGCGCAGGGATTGTAACCAATTACGGACTGTTACGTTAACTTTTGTGATTGGAGTCTTTGTGAAAATTAAAATTCTGAGGTTTGCAATCGGGCTTACTTTGCTTGCGTCACAAATGGCATTCGCAGATTCGGCCACCATTGAAGACCTCAATCTCTACAAATGTGAGTATTCCTACGCATTTCGAGGAGAAACCACAATAAGTGGCGATTTGTTTATTTTAGCCGAAAATGCCAAAAGG
>JBGSQJ010000118.1:0-4131 GCA_041738165.1 Bdellovibrionales bacterium | reverse complement strand
GGCCGTGAAGAAGAAATTCGCCGAGTGATTCAAGTTCTCTCGAGGCGCACAAAAAACAATCCGGTACTTATCGGAGAGCCCGGTGTCGGTAAAACGGCGATTGCCGAAGGTTTGGCGCTGAGAATCACAAACCGCGATGTTCCCGAAGTGCTCTTGGGGCGAAAGCTAATGGCTTTGGATATGGGATCGCTTGTGGCCGGAGCTAAATACCGCGGGGAATTTGAAGACAGATTAAAGGCCGTGGTCAAAGAAGTGACCTCAGCCAATGGTCAAATCATATTGTTTATCGACGAGATCCATACCCTTGTCGGAGCTGGTAAGGGTGAGGGTGCCATGGATGCCGGGCAGATCTTAAAACCGGCCCTAGCGAGAGGCGAGCTTCGCTGCATTGGTGCGACCACTTTAGACGAGTATCGAGAGTACATTGAAAAAGACAAGGCCCTCGAGAGGCGATTTCAAACGGTGCTAGTGGGTGAACCGAGTGTCAATGACGCGATCACCATCTTGCGTGGAATAAAAGAGAAGTATGAGGTTCATCATGGAGTTCGAATTCTCGACAGCGCTTTAGTGGCGGCAGTTAAGCTGTCAAATCGCTACATCACCAACCGATTTTTGCCTGACAAGGCCATTGATCTGATGGATGAGGCCGCCTCAAGATTGTCTATCGAGGCGAATAGTATGCCCCGGGCCATCGATGAGATTCAAAGAAAGGTCATGCAGCTGCAAATCGAACGTGAGGCCCTGCTCAAAGAAAAAGAGTCCCACGCCAAAGACAGAATGGGCCAAGTTGAACGTGAGATTTCGGAGCTTGAAAAGCAGAATTCGATTCTAAAACTCCAATGGGAAGATGAGAAGAGTGAAATTCAGGCCCTCAAGCAGGCCAAACAAGACCTTGAAACGGCCCGAGTTGAGGTCGAAAGAGCCGAACGCGAAGGAAACCTGGGCAAAGCTGCTGAACTCAAATATGGCCGCGTGCCCGAACTTGAAAAGAAGCTGGTCGATCAAAATGAACGTTTAAAAAAACGTGAAAACCGAATGCTCAAAGAAGAAGTTGGCCCCGAAGAAATTGCCGAGGTTGTGGCCAAATGGACGGGAATTCCAATTAGCAAAATGCTTGAATCTGAAACTCAGAAGCTTCTGAAGCTCGAAGAGCACTTGCAAAAACGCGTGAAAGGGCAAGACCACGCCTTAAAGGCCGTGGCCAATGCCATTAGGCGAGCGAGAGCCGAAATTTCTGATCCCAATCGGCCCATCGGTAGCTTTATCTTTCTTGGGCCAACAGGGGTGGGTAAAACAGAAACGGCAAAGGCCTTAGCTGAGTTTATGTTCGACACCGAAGATGCGGTGACCCGAATTGACATGAGTGAATATATGGAGAAGCACTCCGTCTCTCGGTTAATTGGAGCGCCTCCAGGATACGTAGGTTACGAAGAGGGCGGGCAGCTCACTGAGCGGGTGCGAAGAAGGCCATATGGAGTTGTACTTTTAGATGAAATTGAAAAGGCGCATCCCGAGGTGTTCAACGTTCTATTGCAAGTGCTCGATGACGGACGCCTGACCGACGGGCAGGGACGAACGGTTGATTTTAAGAATACCGTTTTAATTATGACGTCGAATGTGGGTTCTCACGCTTTGATGGACGACAAACTTTCGAGTGAAGAAAAAGAAGCTTCAGTTTTATCGGCATTGCGAGGTCATTTTAGGCCTGAGTTTTTGAATCGCATTGACGACACCATAATTTTCAATTCTCTAGACGAAGAGCAACTGCATGCCATTGTTGGAGTGCAATTGCAGCAAGTCACTCGGCGCCTCAGCGAAAAGCGAATTGAATTGAGTTATGATCCAGATGTGATTGCGTGGCTCGCCGATCGTGGTTTCGATCCTGTCTATGGAGCGCGGCCCTTAAAGCGGGTGATTCAAAATGAATTGCTTAATCCGTTGGCAACTAAGATTCTGGATCGCTCAGTAAACGGTGGAGATAAGATTCGCGTGGTCCTTGAGAAGGATCACCTTGAGTTTGCCACGGTTCAATAGACCTGGCGTAAAGGCTCTACGGGATTTCCTAACAAACTTTTAACTAGACGTCCCCTCCCTGTGGAGGGGACGCTTAGACCTTAGCAAATATGAATTCAATGGAGGAATCATGCTACAGGTGTTGCTCTCTCTTATTTTCAGTATTAGCGCGTGGTCGGCAGTCAACGGACCTTACCCCATCAACCCTGACCCTGAGTTGACCCCAGGCGCCTATTGTTCCCGCCCCGATTCACATAGATATAAAGAGCGAATTCCCTATTGCAATCGCAATGTCTCATCGAGCGAAAAGTGGGAAGTCATAAATGTATACAACAAAAAATTTGATTACAAAATTGGCCGGCGTGAACGGACACAGTTTAAGATTGATCATCTCATTCCCCTTTGTATGGGGGGCAGCAATGAGTTTTCGAATCTTTGGCCGCAGCACGAGTCTGTGTACGTTGTGACTGATCCTCTCGAAGGTGCGGCATGTGACAAAATGGCAAAGGGTCGTCTACTTCAACAGCGAGCTGTGGAGCTCCTAACTGAAGCCAAAATGAATTTAGAGATGGCTCCTGAGATTCTAAGAGAGATTCAAAGCCTTTGATTTTTAGCTCTGGCCCTCTTCGAGACTGATCGAACGGGCCAGTTCAAGGTTGTTCTTGTACCATTCTATCGATTGGCTTAGGCCACTCTCTAAGCTGACTTTGGGCTCCCAATTGAAAAGTTTGAGCGCCTTTTGAATATTGGCCTGGGTTTCGGCCATGTCCGCTTTTTGTGGCGGGTGGTATTGAATCTTCGCCGTTTTGCCAAGGCTCTTTTCGATAAACCCGATGACTTCGTTCAGGGTCACAGGTTCTTTACCTCCCCCTAGGTTGACGATTTCATATCCGACGGGCTTGCTCGCCGCGATCGTGCCTGCAGCGATGTCACTCACAAAGGTGAAATCTCGGCTCTGATTGCCATCGCCATAGAGCTGAATGGGTTGACCCTCATCGATCCAGCGAATGAACCTAAAAATGCTCATATCGGGTCTGCCGGCAGGGCCATACACAGTGAAATAGCGCACGACTGTGCAATCAATTTTATAATGATAGTGGTAAGTGTAGCTGAGCACTTCGGCGGCTTTTTTAGAAGCAGCGTAGGGCGAAATCGGTTCATTGACAGGCGCGCTCTCTAAAAACGGCATCGGCGTGCCCGCGTAGAGCGAAGAAGTCGAGGCGAGCACCATTTTTGGAACTCCCGTTTCGACCATGGCTTTTACGATTTGAAGTGTTCCCATCGTATTGGCAGAAAAATAGATCTCAGGATTGATCAGGCTGTAGCGCACACCCGCACGGGCGGCTAAATTGAACACGGCATCGAATTTGTGCTTTTTAAACAGCGATTGGGTCTTTGACGCCTCTTCGATGTCGAACTGATGAAACTCAAAATCAAATTTTTTTCTAAGTAAATCCAGTCTATGTCTTTTGAGCCTCGGGTCGTAATAGGCGTTCATATTGTCAACGCCCACGACCTCAACACCGGCTTCCATAAGCTGACGGGCCGTTTCTGAGGCGATAAAGCCCGCTATGCCGGTAACGAGTGCCTTTTTCAACCTAGAGCCGGGCATCGACAAGTTCCTTTTCGAAAATGCCCTTTAGGTCATACAAAATCGTGGTCGGAAAATTGCGTTTGTCGATCTTCAGTTCGCGAAACTCCTTGTGGGCCACAGCAAACACAATCGCTTGAAAGTCTTTGAGTTTGTTCATGACGCTTCCATCACAAAGTTTAATGCCGTACTCTTCGTGAACTTCTTCGGGCGACGCTTGCGGGTCATAAACACTGACCTCACAACCAAAGTCGACAAGCTCATTGTAAACATCCACCACTTTGCTATTTCTTATATCAGGGCAGTTCTCTTTAAAGGTGACTCCCATAATCAATACTTTTGGCCGCTCAATTTTTTTAAGTCTTTGAATCATCAATTTCACAACTCGGTTGGCAACGTAGGCTCCCATATTGTCATTGATTCTTCTTCCGGCCAGAATGACTTCGGGGTGATAACCTAAGGCCTCGGCCTTGTGAGTCAGATAGTAGGGGTCAACACCAATGCAATGTCCACCGACAAGGCCGGGT
>JBGSQJ010000332.1:0-2386 GCA_041738165.1 Bdellovibrionales bacterium | reverse complement strand
ATTTTTTGCCCTATCCTCAAATCACGGTGTTTCCCGCTTTGCCATCCGGTCTCACCACAATTGAAGAGTATGGGGATTGGGCTCTCGAAATGATGATGCACGAGTACACTCATATTTTGAATATGTATCCAGCCCACAGTTTTTATCGCCCGCTCAACTGGATTTTTGGCAACTTGATTCGCCCCAACGCTGTTTTGCCCAGCTGGTACCTTGAAGGATTGGCTGTCGATTTTGAATCTCGCTTTACCTCGCATGGAAGACTGCGTTCGAGCCTATCGTCAGCCTCTATGCGCGCCCTCACTCTGTCAGATCGTTGGGACAATGAGACGATTGCCCACATCAATGAATCGGGGCTTTCGAGTTGGCCCAAAGGTGCGCGCCCCTACCTTTTTGGAGGTTGGTGGTGGAGCGGGGCTATTCAAAATACATCTATCGAATCCGTTTACACATTGAACCAAAACTTTTCTCGCAGGCTTCCGTTTTTTATTAACGGCCCCATTCGCGGGGCGCTCAAGAGTTCACCAAGTGAATTCTTCGATAATCTCAAGACCGAATTAAGTTTCAACGCTCAAGCTCAAATCGATCAGATTCGGGCTAGCCAGGCTCATGCTCCTTTAGAACAACGAGTGAATCTTGAAGGCGAAATCACGGCCTTCGACATTCATCCTAAAGGGGATTTGCTGGCAGTTTGTTCAAACATCAACGGGCAATCAAGGTTGGTTTTTGCGCGCCGCCAAGAGGGCACATGGAATTTCGACAACGCCGAAAATGGCTTGAAGGTGGCGAACCCCACAAGAGTCTCTTGGCTCGACGACACGCGCGTCGTTTTTGACCAGTTCTCGCGAACCGCTCCCTATACCGAGTATCGCGATCTCTTTGTCTACGATTTTAAACTGAAAAGGCGGATTCAGCTGACGAATGGTGCAAGAGCCTTTGACCCAGTAGCGAGCTCTAATTCCGATGCCATAATCTTCGCGCAACATGATAACGGCGGCACAAAACTTAGCCGTTATCACCTGGCCACCGGAAAAATCACAACTCTCGTGCGCTCGGGTCTCTTAAGAAAAATTTCGAGCCCCATCGTTCATAGTTCAGGACAGATTGACTTTCTGGCCAGAGATACAAAAGGCCGGGCACGAATCTACTCCCTTTTGCCAAACAAAAGAGGCAAGGCCCATCGACGGCCGATTGAGGGGTTTACCGACATAAGCTCTCTTAGAAATGCACCCGGTGGTTGGCTCATCACTGACGCCACGCATGGGATTCGCAACGCCTACTATGTGCGCAACGATGAAGCCCTGGCCGTGACCAACACCGAAACCGAGGTCGCGGACGCGCAGTGGGATCCGGTTCAAAAAAAGGTGTTGTTTACTGAACTCACAGCCGATGGATACAAATTAAATAGCCTCATTCGAAAGCAGTTTCACCCTCCCAAAATCCAAAAAACTTCATTGCCAAAGGCTGAAAGACTTTCTGCAAACACGGAAATCGGACCGGCCGAAAGCTATTTTCCTCTTGGTTACATGTGGCCGCGCTATTGGATACCTTTCGTCTTTCAGGTTGATAGTGGATTTATTTTTCAAGGTCTCACTTCAGGTAGCGATCCAATCGGCCGCAATGAGTATTCGCTCTCGGCCTCTTACGACACGGTCACTGAAGATTTCAGCTATGGAATCAACTACACCAACCGCTCCACGCCCCTCTTTACCGACCTGTTCTACTCAAAGGCTCAGTCGTATCTTGGCGCCAGTGGGCTCGAGAACGAAAGTCAAAGCGCGGGGTTAATGGAGTCGAGCCATTGGCCTTTCAATCATCGCTACATCAAGTGGCAATTGGGCGGTGCCTGGTATGAAACCACGACGAGTATAGTTCGCAAACGAATCGGCCCTACCGCGGGAATCCATATGGGTTTTCCAAATTGGCAATTTGCGCTCAGCCACACCGAGTATCTTCGAGAACAAGACTACTTGGATTACGGGCGCACGCGCGCGGCTCTTGGCGGAAGCTTCAACGTGGCCCGGCGGCAAAAAATCGCAATTCAAACTCGGGCGTCACTAGCGCCTCAAATGCCCCTCAGCAGTGTTGTCGCTCTTGGCGAGCGCAACCTAGGTGGACAGTATTTAATTAATTTGGCCGACTCAGATTTTCTACTTCGAGGCTATCCATCTGGAACCTTCGTGGGCAGAAAGGCCCTAAATGCCAACCTAGAGTACGTCATTGCCGGCCCCGAGATCGCCAAAGGATTTGACACGTTCCCGATGTTTTTGCGGCAACTGGATTTCGCGCTATTTGCCGACACTATGGCGGTGGATGGAGCGGCCTATGTGGCGAGCGACGAGGGTTATTACACAAGCCAGCTCTCGTAGTTCTATACAGGCACTGGGGC
>JBGSQJ010000062.1:0-1824 GCA_041738165.1 Bdellovibrionales bacterium | reverse complement strand
CGATGAATTGACATTGCTGCACCCACGGCCTTGGGCAAATGCGAGGCGATCGTGCTGGTTTGAGGAGGCACCATAAGTGGGTAGCTGCCGAAAACTTTGTGTCGGCCGCCCGCTATTGGATCATCGCTTGAAGCAACAAACGAGAGCATTGTATCATAGAGCGGTGTCGAGCCAGGTACCTGTTTGGCTCGTTGAATCATAAAGGCGCAGCTTCGGTAGTGAACAAATGCCATATCTCTTAGGCGAAAGGTGCGGCCCCAAACGGCGTTGCCTTCGTGGCCCGAGCTTCCGATGGTGTAGAAGCACTCATTTTGATTTTTCAAAATTCGAGCCCTCAGGTCGAGCAGCCGGCTCATCATCTGAGTTTCAAATAAATCGAGGAATTCCTCGCGCGAGAGGCCCGCCTGCTCGGGCGTGGTAGTCGACCTAGATGTTGGAAACTCACCGGACTGCACGCGGGTAAAGAAATTATGATGGATGGCTTCGGCTCGGTTGTACATGGTTCAACAATCTACCTTTCGCGGCTTGGGGCTGCAAGGCTATTGCCGGGCAGCCCCAGCTCTGCTACCTATGAAAGATCAATTCTGTCAGGCGAGGGAACAATGGCGAGCTACGAGTCACTCAATTACATGCAAGAAGATGCGCTGCTGACCAGCGACGAAATCATGGTTCGCGATTCGGTGCGTGATTTTGTCGAAGAAGAGATCATTCCGACCCTACAAGCCGCCAACCGAGATGAAAAATTTCCTATGCAATTGATCCCCAGATTTGGCGAGATGGGTTTGTTGGGCTCAACGATCGAGGGTTATGGCTGTGCGGGCTTAGGGCCGGTGGCCTATGGTTTAGTTATGCAAGAGCTTGAGCGTGGCGATTCGGGGATTCGCTCATTTTGTTCGGTGCAAGGCGCCCTCGTGATGTACCCGATATTTGCCTATGGCTCTGAAGAGCAAAAAGAAAAGTATTTGCCGAAGTTGGCCAAAGCCGAATTGATTGGTTGTTTTGGTTTGACTGAACCTGATGCGGGTTCGAACCCTGGCGGGATGCTCACCAAAGCCGAAAAGGTGCCGGGTGGATACAAATTAAATGGCAATAAAATGTGGATCACCAACGGCTGCATTTCGGATATCGCTGTTGTTTGGGCTCGGCTCGAGGGCGAGGTGCGCGGCTTTATTGTTGAAAAAGGCACCAAAGGTTTTTCGACTTCGACCATGAAGGGCAAGTTCTCGCTGCGAGTGAGCGTGACGTCTGAACTTCACTTTGAAGATTGTGTGGTTCCCGAAAATAGCATTTTACCAAATGGCAAAGGTCTTAAGGCACCGCTTGGTTGTTTGACTCAAGCTCGCTATGGGATCGCGTGGGGAGTTTTAGGCGCCGCCAACTCGTGCTATCACACCGCTCTCAATTATGCTTTAGAGAGAAATATTTTTGATCAAAAACCATTGGCGCACTATCAGTTGGCGCAGGCCAAGTTGGTCAAAATGGTGCAAGAGATCACCAAGGGTAAACTTTTAGTCATACAAGCGGGCCGCCTCAAAGAAAAAGGTGAGCTTGAGCCTTATCATGTTTCTTTAATCAAAATGAACAACTGCCGAATGGCTCTTGATGTATCAAGAGAGGCACGTGACATGCTCGGCGGCAACGGGATCATCGATGAATATCCTGTGATTCGCCATATGATGAATCTTGAAACCGTGAACACCTATGAAGGCACCGAAGACGTGCATCGGTTGGTCATCGGTCAAAAGATCACGGGCGCTCCTGCATTTCGGTAGTCTCTTAATCACTGTCTAAGTGGCCTTTGGAACCAGTTCGGCCGCCAGAGCA
>JBGSQJ010000049.1:0-3715 GCA_041738165.1 Bdellovibrionales bacterium | reverse complement strand
GCAGTTTGTCGGCACCAATTTGAGTGAGCTCAATTCTGAAATGTCTAAGCTGAAGGATTTTGTGTTTCCGCGCACGGAAGTGACAGACGAAGACGTGATGCAGTCGGTGGCCCAAAGCCGGATCGATCGGATCTTTGATTTGACCGACGCCATTGGTCGGCGCGACCGCGCGGGCGCGCTCGTTTGTTTGGCGAATTTACTCGAGCAAGGTCAAAGTGAGGTGGGTGCTTTGGCCATGATTCAACGGCATTTTCGAATTTTGGGCCGAATCAAAGAGGGGCTGCGCGAAGGTCTCTCGGGTGGTCGTCTATGTGCGAAGGCCGGGGTTCCGCAATTCTTGCTCTCTCAGTACATCAGTCAGGCCAAGCATTGGGATGAGCTTAAGATCAAAGATGCCTTTTCATTGCTGCTCGACACAGATCGGGCTTTGAAGTCGTCGTCTGTTCCTTCTCATATATGGCTCGAAAATTTTGTCATGCAGACCTGCTAGACCTAGACTCAAGACGCGCTTCTCGCTTGCCGAAAAGTAGGGTGAGCGGGGTTTCAAAAACACAATGCGTGAAGATGCAAAATCCTTTTTAAATGAATTTGCCCATGGCAAAAAAACCGGTAGGCGGCGCATACCGCGGCGAAACTTTGAAACGAGTATGGGTCTACTCATTCGTGGTCAATATGAGGTGGCTCGGACCTTTCAAATTAGTGAGGGCGGAGCCATGGTCACGTCCACTGTTGAACTCAAAATCGGTGACCAAATGGTCGCCAATTTTTTTATCACTCGCTATGTGTCGATCATTGTTCGAGCGATTGTTCGCTCGGTGGTGCCGCCAAAAGACAAATTGCCGCTTCGTTACGGAATCGAATTCTTAGATCTTGGGTTTCAATTTAAACGGGAAATTCGAAACTATGTTGCGGCTGCAACTTATGCTGAAAGCATAACGACCGACTAGCCGCTGAAAGCATAACGACCGATTAACTGCTGAAAGCCTAAGCGCTGATTAGCTCAGCGCCGAGATAGCTTTTGAAAGTCTAGAAACTTTGCGTGAAGCTCTAGTTTTAGGAACTCGTCCTTTTTGGGCCGCTTTATCCAGCTTGCTCACAAAAAGTCCCATCAACTTCAACGACTCTTCTTTGTCTTTGGCATTCAATGCGCCCTGAACTCGCCTCTCAAGTGATCTAACTTCAACAAGTGTTTTGCGATTGATCGCATTTCGCCTAAGCGCGACCCGGGCCCGTTTTTCAGCCGACTTATGGTTTGCCAAATCAAAACCTCCAGTGATTCAATAAAAACTTAAAACGCAGTCTGTGCGGGAATAGCACACCTGTTTTGGAGACTCAAGTCTTGTCTCGAGAGGCTCATAGGCGTGGACTCAACTCAAGTAGAAGCCGTGAAGAAACCACAATCCGTGCTCAGGTCAGCGGTCAATATGGCGCTAGGCACCTTTTCAAGCCGGATTTTGGGCTTTGTGCGAGACGCTCTCATGTTGGCCCTATTTGACCGAGGCGCCACAGACGCCTTTGTGGTGGCGTTTAGGCTGCCCAATATGTTTCGCCGAATCCTCGGTGAGGGTGCGCTTTCAGCCAGTTTTGTTCCCCTTTTTGTAGAGGCCCGAAGGCTAGATAGAGATCGGGGGCGATTTCTGGCTGGCGGGGTCTACACGGTCGTATTGTGCGTGGCGGCTCTGGTGAGCACTCTGGGCTTTTTCTTTATGCCACAAATTATTGACTTTTTAGTCGATGACCCACGCGGCTTTGGGGCGATTCCAGGCAAAATCGAGCAAACCGTGCACCTAGCTCAAATCATGGCCTTTTACCTGATTTTGGTTACGACCTATGCGTTTTTCACGTCGATGGCTAATACCCTGGGATACTTTTTCTGGCCCGCTGTTGGCCCCACACTCTTTAACCTGGGACTGATCATTGCGATGGTCCTGCCGCAGCGCTGGTTTTCGGTTGAAGGCGAGAGTTTAGCTTGGGGCGTGATGGGCGGAGGAGTGCTTCAGCTCGCCACCGTTTTGTATATTTTAATTCGCAGCGGTGAATTGCCGAAACTGGGATGGCGATGGACTAAATCTGTGCGCCGAGTTTTTCTGCACACGGCTCCGGGCCTAGTCGGCCTTGGTGTGTTTCAGTTGATGACGATCGTGAACACGATGTTTGCCGCGCGTCTTGGTGAAGGCGCACAAAGCTTTATTTATGCGGCCGATCGAATTTTAGAGCTGCCTCAATCTATGGTGGCGGTGAGCTTAGGGGCAGCATTGCTGCCGCGCTATTCAGAGCTTGAAGCGAGCGGCAACAGAGTAGGTTTTTTAAAAGAGACGGAAGGCTCCATTCAAGCTCTTCTTCATCTCATGGTTCCAGCGAGCCTTGGCATGTGGTTTTTGGCTGAACCCATCACCCAGGTGCTTTTTATGCGAGGGCAGTTTTCGGGCGCCAATGCAGCGGCAACGGCAGAGGTCGTTCAGGTCTATGCGGCGCTTTTGCTCTCAACAAGTCTAAGCCGCATTTTAGCTCCGGCATTTTACGCGTTGAAAAACACTTGGTTGCCGGCCGCAGTGGCGGTTGCCGTATTGCTGGTACATATTGGTATTGGTCACTATTTGGTCGATGCCTTGGGGCTCAAGGGCTTGGCCATGGCGACCGCCTTGTCTTCGGCACTGAATCTTTTGTTGCTACTCGTGTTTTTTCATATCTTGATCGGCCAGATTCCTTACACGAATTTGTTTAAATATCTCGTTCGTCACTTGCCGGGTTTTATAGTGGTGGCGTTATTGTGTGGATGGGGTTACCCATTTATTTTATCAAAAATGAATCTGTGGACTTCTGAGTCTGTGGCGCGTGGTTTGACTCTCGGAATTGTGGTCTTCAGCTGTGGATACTTTTATATACTTGGGCCTTATTTTCGCCGCAAACGTCGACTCAAGCAGAGGGCTAAACTTTAAGTTTTGCTTTGGACTTTTCCCACGCCTGCTCACGCTCTAGTTGGCTGATTTCAAGCCAATCTTGGCCGGCCTCAAGAATTATTTGTTGTGCCGTTTCGATGCGATTGACGACTCTCGAGTTGGTTTTTCTCAACGCCTGCTCGGGATCAATGTTCAGATGCCTTGCCAATTGGGAGATCGAAAAAAGAAGATCGCCGATTTCACTCTCAATGCGATCTTTGTTTGGAGTTTTGGCGTGTAGCTCATCTTCTACCTCTTTGTATTCTTCTTGAACTTGCTTCCAAACCGCGTTGGCGTCAGGCCAGTCAAATTTTATACGCGCGCTCTTTTCGCCCACTTTATGGGCTTGAATCAAAGCGGCCATTGCGCGCGGCATTTCGAAGAACGATTTTTCGCCATTTTTTTCTTTGGCTTTGATTTGGTCCCAGTTTTTCAGCACATCCTTGCTGGAATTCACTTGAGTCTGTGCAAATACGTGGGGATGTCGCCGCACCATTTTTTCGCAAATCGATTGAATCACATCTAAGATGTCAAAGCGATCGGACTCAGACGCAATCTGTGCATGAAGCACCACCTGCAGCAGCACGTCTCCGAGTTCATCACGAATTTTTTCATCGCTTCCAGAGTCAATCGCTTCAGCAAGCTCGTATGCTTCTTCTATACAAAAGCGAGTTAAACTCTCGTGAGATTGTTCTTTGTCCCAAGGGCATCCATCCGGCCCTCTCAATGATGAGACGACCTCTACTAGGCTTTCGAACCGATTGAGTGGAGATGGG
>JBGSQJ010000011.1:0-2760 GCA_041738165.1 Bdellovibrionales bacterium | reverse complement strand
GGCCGATGTAAAAAGGAGGGTAGCTGCGTTCATCAAATATACGAACCAGGCTAAAATCAGCCCTGATTTGATTATCGTATCAGGTGATTTGACATACAACGGCACAGGTGATGAGTTTGAATTATTCAAGGAGGTATTTCTCACCCCTATCTCCGCAGGACTGCGCATTCCAAGTTCTCGGATTGTGCTAATTCCAGGCAATCACGACGTTCATCGAGACTCGATTACCGCACCAGAAGTTAACAAGCGCGACAAGCGACTGATCGCGAGAGATGCCGAAGCAATACTGCAGGAAGGGCGTGGTAAACGATTAGCAAATTACCACTCATTTCTGGACTCTCTAAAAATTGGTCAGGAGCCTCTTGTTAACAAGACTATCGCCAACGGAAATGCTTTCGTTCGCGTCCTCAAAATAAAAGGAATTCGTGTTGGTTTGGCGTGCCTCAATACCGCATGGCAGTGCGCAGACGATAATGATAAGGGCCATCTCGTTTTAACGGAAGCCCAGGTGGCCGAGGCAATACAAGAATTAGGACAGGTTGATCTAAAAATAGGTGTTTGTCATCATCCCGGAGATTGGCTGTTGCCAGAAGAAAGAGAGCTCGGGCTTCAAGATTTAAAGCGAGAATTCGATGTGATCTTAAGTGGGCATTTGCACGATCCAGAGTCTCACTACCACTTAGATCCGTCTGCAGAACACCTCTGGTTTGTGGGTCGGGCCTTTTTCGACGGCAAGGTGGCAGCCAAGGTGGAAGACGGGTTTCATTTTTATGAGCTGAACCCCGCGAATAAGACATTCACTGCGTTTTACCGGAAGTTTGTGCGTAAGCGGGATACCTTCGCCGCCGACACCGACCATGCCGATGATGGTCAGTTCGAGTTTAAGCTCCCATTGAAACACATTTTCAGTAGCGAGACTCTCGTCGTGCAAAGATTGGCCGAGCAGGGAAACGCACTGCACCAAGAGATCAGGAAGGAACTTTCGTTGCTCCAAGACACTCCGAACCCTGTAATTATTACACCCCGAATTTGCGGACTTACGTTTGAAGGGGGCGAAAGAAAGCGCAGTCGGACCGCCACGTCGATACCCCAAATACTTGAGGCCAGCGCTGTTTTATATGGCCCCCAAGATTCCGGTAAATCTATTCTATTGAAAGCCATCGCTTCGGAGAACCATGTTGAATCGGCCAATCAGATCATGCAATGCAGCGATGACTCATGCGCATCTCTCTATTTGAAACTTTCAGGTGGGGCAAAAATTGATGTTCCCGATGATCTTCTGAAATTGGTCACCACAGCGATTGATGATCCCCTCTTGCTAGAACCTGGGAAGGCTAAAATACGACTATTAGTGGACGATGTAAAAAAAGACATCGTCACAGTGGCCACCGCTGTGAGCACTCTATGTAGCGACCGGGGCTGGACCTACCTTATCGCAATTGGGAGCGATCTTGCTCTTGATGCCATTGCTCAATCGAGTGAATTTGCGGAAGTTAAATTCTTTGAGATTCTTCCTTGGGGGCCAAGTAAAATCAGGGAAATGGCTCAAAAGCTCTTTGAAAACACCGGGGTCGACATAGAGACTGCGTTCAAGAACGTCAGAAGAAGTCTGGCAGACTACGACCTTCCCGCAAACCCCATAACCGTAAGCCTATACATGAGCTTAATGGCCAAAGGTGGCGCTGCAATTAGCGGCGTTTCGTTCCTTAGGCTCCTTGAGCTCATAGAAGAGAAGCGGATTGGAGCCGCAGAGTCACCACCTGTTGATACAAAGTATTATCGGCAACAGGTGTTGTGTCGTCTAGCCGCTTATATGCTAGCAGCAAGCTCGGACGTAGTTACTTATGAAGAAGCTATGCATATCGCTATTGAGTATCTCACACCACCGATGTTCGAAAAGAATGCTGAGCCGCTGCTTCAATCTTTGATCAGATCTGGACTCCTTGTCCATGACAATGAGCAGGTGTATTTTGTGAATTTTGTCTTCCTCGACTACTTTATCGCCAAGGCGATTAGCGAAGGGCTCATTAACGAGGAATCAGTTTCGAAAGACTTAGCTCAGTGCGTTCGCTTAGCTCAAGCATTAGCTCTGTTTGCTGGTATGAAACGTGAGAATTCCCCGCTCGCTGTTCGCATCCTTAGTTGGATAGAGCAAAGGTTTCCCGAACCAGAGACGCGCACTTTGAAGGATCTCGATTTGCATGTGAAAACGCTGCTTTCACCAGAGTTCAAGGATGACGATGTTGATGGATTGGTTGACAAGGATTTGGCTCGTAAGGTTGACCACTCGAAGGAGGATGATGGATTTGAGGAGCGGAGAGTCCAAAATACCAAATCGAGGAAGCGCATGATAACCACAGGGCATGCGATAAACTTGGATGAGCTTGCAGCTCATACCGCCAGCCTCAGCACGTTTTACGGTATTCTGAAGAATCTAGAGGCGATCGATGGTGATCGAAAGGTTGCCTTCCTGAACCGGATTTTAGATTTTCATATTCGAACGAACTTCTACCTCATCGACTACTTTCATTCTTTGGTGGAGGACGACGAATTTAAAACCATTGCAGCCTACATTTTAACTTGGTCTGGCCATAAATTTATGGCTGCATCTCTTGGAAGTCAGGCACTATGCTCCGCCGTCAAGGCTTGCATTGCAGTTGTCAAAAACGACCTCAAGGAGCTCCTCCTGATCCTTATGCTAAGCGATTTGAGGGATTCGGAATCTCTCAAATTGGTTCAAGAATTTGCCGAAAAAACTGA
>JBGSQJ010000445.1:0-3131 GCA_041738165.1 Bdellovibrionales bacterium | reverse complement strand
TCGCAGGGTGTAAATATATGGGAGCGAATATCTATTCATGCTGGAGGTCTCTGAAATCATGGAAGGCGCTTACTTTGTCATCCGCCGTTGCCTTGCTATTATTTTCGATAGCATCGGTGCCGTGATTTTTCTTTTATATAGTCTCCTCGTTGCTCCGCTTGGAATTTTGCGTGGAGCCGATCGTGTTCTGACTTTTATGCGCGTTTTGTTGCCGCACGGTTTAATGACCGCAGGACTTCGCGCAACTCTTGATTGGAAAATTGGAAATCTCGATCGCGCCGTTGCGCAGCTCGAGGGCCTCATAGGTTATCTCGAAGAATCTGACACCTATAGTATGTCGCGATTATCAAAACGCCTTGTTTTAGCCGATCTTTATTCGCTTATGGCGCGCGCTTATTTGCGAAGTGGTCATGTCGATGATGCGATGCTTGTGATTATTCGCGCCCATAATAGCTTGGATGTGAAACGTCTGCGTGGCATTGGCGAACTCGATGCTAAAACCGCTCATATCGTTCGTGCAGGGATTGCCGCTGGCCGCCTATTAGATGGCGGAGGACTTGCAACGATGCTCGTTCGTTCGACACAAGAACAATCTAAATTTCCCGCTGATCGACGTGGTAAACGCCATCGCTTGCGCCGTCAAGGGGCAACTTTCAGAGATCAGAAACCCAAGAAGAAAACGAGCAAACCTCTGAATAAACGACCTGCGACTACAGAAACAACGGGCGCTGCCAACGATGGAAAAAAAGAGCAGCACACCGCACAAATCATACCTTTTCCTGGAATTTAGTTAGGCAATGAACTCGATTTTTTCAGTCCGTTCCGCTATAAGCACCAGACTAACGCATAGGCTGGTTATAACCGTTGAGTTACACATCCGTAACCTGCGGCTTCAGCTTGGAGGACAAAATGTCGATTAAGATTGGCATCAATGGTTTCGGTCGTATCGGGCGAACCACATTTCGTGCCGCGCTCAAGAATCCGGATTTTGAAATTGTGCATATCAATGATCTCACCAACACGAAAACACTAGCGCACCTTCTTAAATATGACAGCGTCCATGGCACACTGGATAAAGACGTTTCCCATGATGACGGCGCTATTAAAGTCGGCGGTAAGACTTACAGTGTTAGCGCCATTAAAGATCCGGCGGAAATCCCCTGGGGCGCTAAAGGCGCACAAATTGTTTTTGAATGTACGGGTATTTTTAAAAAACGCGACCACATCAATTTGCATCTCAAAGCCGGCGCACAAAAAGTTATTGTTTCTTCGCCCGCTGATGGTGAAGACATTACGGTTGTTTACGGTGTGAACCACAAAGATCTTAAACCCGAACATACATTTGTATCCAACGGTAGCTGCACGACCAACTGCTTGGCTCCGGTTGCTAAGATCATTAACGATAATTTTGGAATTGAACATGGTCTGATGACCACTGTCCATGCCTACACCAATGACCAAATCATTTTGGACTCGCCGCACAGCGACTTGCGTCGAGCTCGTGCTGCGGCAATGAGTATGATTCCTACTTCGACTGGTGCTGCGAAGGCCATTTCTCTGGTTATCCCAGAACTCAAAGGCAAACTCCACGGCGTGGCCGTTCGCGTTCCAACGCCGAACGTTTCACTCGTTGATGTCACCTTTTTGTTGAAAAAATCTTGTAAGGCTGATGAAGTTAACAATCTTCTTCGCCAAGCTGCAAATGGCGACCTCAAAAATATCATGGGCGTTTCGGATGTTCCTCTAGTGTCCGTGGATTATTGTGGTGATCCGCGCTCCAGCATTGTTGATGCTGAATACACAACTGTGATGGGCGATCGCATGCTGAAGATTCTGTCTTGGTACGATAACGAATGCGGCTTTAGTCACCGCATGCTCGATGTTGCAAAATTAATGGCATAACAAAGGGAATGGCGATGGCAAAAGATCCAACAAAAATGGCGCAACTCAGCCGCAAAGAAGTGTTAGAAATTCTCGCTGAGAAACGCGACTTAACTGATTTGGATATGCGAAAAGCCAATCTTGTAAAGATTGATTTTTCAAATTGCACGCTGGTGCGCGCCAACTTTTCTTACGCCAATCTCAAAGACTGCAACTTTACGAACTGTAATATGCAAAACGCGTCGCTGTGGAACGCAGCATGTGAGGGCGCGAACTTCACTAACGCGAATTTGGAAGATGCGGATTTGGACTTCGCTAAGTTGCGTGGAGCTATCCTTTATAAGGCCAATTTGCGCCGGGCTGATCTCCCTATTGAGACGATTTCGCTTGATGAAATCAAAAAGTCGGTCTCTTCGGGCACACCCGTCGGCTACACGAAGTAGTTGAATGTAGGCCTAACACCCTAAAATCATTTGCTCGACCATCTCCGGCTGTATAATTTTTAAGCTGTGTGATATAGAGATTCTCGAATGTCTAAATTCTGCGGAGTAACCCCCTTGAGATTCCTAGCAACTCTATTCTCAGCATTTACAGTCCTGATATCGACTCAAGTGGCATGGGCCGGCGGCTATCAAAGCTGCCTTGAAGTGATGCTCCTTGCCGACCGTTCGGATTTTCAAGTGATGGCCGATATTGCTTTCTTTACGCACGAACATCACGCTGTACTTGCTGCACCAGAAGTACGCGCCGTGGCTCGCTACGGGCAAACCAAATTACCTCGGAGTTATAAACCCAACCCACAACAACTCGCTAAACATGAAGAGGCCCTTAAAGGCATCATGGCTTTGAGCTTGGAGAAAAATCACCAGGATTTACAACAGATTTCTCACGATACCAACCAAGCATTAAGGGAAACCGAATCTGAACCTTGGGGTGCTCATGCTCCAGTTATCGCCGAAAGCTATCTCCAATTTTGGGCTGCGGAATTTGAGTTACTAGGCTCGCGTGATTTACAAACCCAAGATGAGCTCATGCTCATGGGATCTATTATTATTCAACGCGTCGGTTTACTAATCGATACGCCTCTGCGCTCCGAAACCCGTTCCAACGTCGCTCGCATACTTGAGGTTTACTACTACGAACTGAGTCGTCGTGAATCAAAATTCAATTGGCCTAGTTATATGGAAGAAGCGAAATTGTTTGGCTCAGGCGAAGCACTGCCGAGCATAAAACAACGCCTCATCACTCTT
>JBGSQJ010000397.1:0-6608 GCA_041738165.1 Bdellovibrionales bacterium | reverse complement strand
TTTTCCCTTGTTGATGACTTCGACCGTTTCAGGGTTGATGTCCACACCCAGTACATGAAAGCCCTTTGTGGCCAACAGGCTTGCTGTCGGAAGGCCAATGTAACCTAGGCCAACAATACAGATTTTCTCAGCTTGTTCACTCATATAGTCCTCTGTTCAATCGAATTGTCCACTCACTCACTTCAAATAGTTCTGATGCCGAGATGGGAGAAGGCCCCCCATCTTTGATGGCCGATAAAAATGCCTCAATCTCTGCCCGATGGCCTTTGTCTTGGGCAAAGAGTTTTTTTCTTCGTGTTCGGGTGGGAGTTATCGTTTGGAGAGATTTAAAATTGTCCAACGAGAAAATAGTCCCGCCGCAAAAAACTTCTAAACGTTCTTTTGGGAAGCTTTTATTGCCATTTGCAAAGTAGTGCACTGTTCCCGAGCTGCCGTTTTCAAACTTAAGCTGAATTGAGAAACTATCTCGAGTGGGCGTGTCGAGTGAGTAGACCCCTCCGTCAGAAATTGTGGAGTTCGCAAGATACCGAATGAGATCGACAAAGTGACAGCCCTCGCCGACAAGTCTTCCTCCGCCGACATCGGGGTCCTGGATCCAGTGATCTGAGGGTATCGCGCCAGCGTTCACCGTCATTACGAAAGCTGCTGGCTCAGACAATTTTTCAAGACCTATTTTTATCGAATCAACGAGGTTGGAGAACCTTCGGTTGAAGCCCACCATGAGCAAAGGCAGGTTGGACTTTTCGATGTAAAGCTGCCTCAACTCGTCGAGTTCCGTATCGCGAATGGCGAGCGGTTTTTCAACGAAGACATTTTTTCCGCTTAATAAACATTTTTTAACCAACGAGCTGTGTGAGTTGTGAGGGGTAAGAACAAAGACAGCGTTGATTTCTGAGTCATCAAAGATAACCTCGGGGTCGCTGGTGAGCATCTCAAAGCCAAATTTATTTCCGGCATGATAGGAGGTGAGCCCACTGGCGCTCGCAATCGACTTTAAGCGTACGCCATGTTTTTTAAGCAAAGGAAGAATTGTCGATTGAGCAAATCCACCCGAGCCAATCACTCCCACCACCGGAATGGCCGGGCTGTAGATTTTTGGTGACGAAACTCGGGTTACCTTTCGCGCTTTGTCGCAGCTAGAAGGGTATTCAAGAACCAATCCGAGAGCGTCCTTCATTTCGGTCAATCCGGAGTAAAGATCGGGCACCCGGCCGACGGGGATTCGGTCTGAAATCAAACTCTCAGTTTTAATTTGGCCCTTCGCCATCAGCGCCAGGATGGCTTCGAAGTTTCGCTTCTCTGTCCAGCGGACGTAACCAATCGGATAGTCGAGGCCTTTTTTCTCGTAATTGTTGTCGTACCGACCGGGACCATAGGAGCACGAAACTTGAAACGAAATTTCCTTTTTATAAAAATCATCACGAGAAAGTTGCAAATCAGCTGTGCCCACTAGAACAACACGTCCTCGGACTCGGCACATTCGGGGTGCATCTTCAACTGGTCTGCGGTTTGATGTTGACGCCGTGATGAGAACTCCATCGGCACCAATGTGTTGAGTTAGACTCAGAACACACCCGACGCTATCAAACTCGTCGTCTAGGCAAAAAGCCTCAGCACCAAAAGACCGCGCCATATTGACTTTTTTCTCGTCAAAATCAAATCCGATCACACGGCATCCATTGGCCCGAAGAATTTGCACACTCAAAAGACCAATGAGACCAAGACCAAGCACCACCACAGTTTCACCAAGGGTTGGATTAAGAAGCCGAACTCCCTCAAGTCCAATCGAACTCACCACAGTGAATGTTGCTGTTTCGTCGTCCACCTGATCTGGAATTTTGGCGCAAAGATTTTCAGCGATCGAGACGATTTCAGCGTGATTCCCATTCGAAAGAACGCGGTCACCAACCATGAATTCTTTGCACGACTCATCGACCGCTAAGACGCGTCCGACGTTGCAGTACCCCAATGGAATCGGTTGATCCAGTTTGTTTCTGACGGCGTCTAAGGTAGGTTTGAGACCATCCGTTTTGATTTTCTGAAACACTTGCCGAACTTTGTCGGGTTGCTGCCTTGCTTTCCCAACCCAATTCGATTGGCCAAATTCAAGCAGCATTTTTTCGGTGCCCAGAGAAATTAAGCTTTTAGATGTCTGAATCAAAACATGTCCCTTTTTTCGCATTGGAGTTGGGACATCCACTAGGGAGACTTCGCCAGATTGTAGGCTTTGAATAATTTGTCGCATGGAGTTCTCCTGACCGTTTCTATCTTATCAATCTGCTTCACCCCTGCTCAAGACAATAAAATCTAGCTAAAGGTCGATAACTCAACTGGGTGCGAATCATAGCCGTTGAAGCTCGAACTATCGACGACTAGTCTTCTTATTCATGGGCGACAAAGCGAACAAGACAAGGGTATTCGTGAATGCTCACTCGGCGCTGCTGGGTGGCGGCGAGACTTATATCCTGAATCTTTTTGCAAATGTTCCGCAGGACGTTGAGGTTTTTATTGTTGGTCCTGAAGAACTCCTAGCAAAAATTGATGATCAAACGAATCTGCACAAGTTCATGTTCAATAGTATTTCTAAAAATCCTATTTTTAGATCGCTGTGGGAGATTTTTATTCTTCCAGTCTGGCTATGGCGACTAAAAATCGATCTGGTTTTTTTTCCCTCTGGTCTGGTCCCACCATTGGTTTTTTTTGTTCGCTCGGTCGTAATGTTTAGAAATATGTTGCCCTTCTCGGTTGAGGATCGAAGACGCTTCCCTTTAGGAGTCAAGAGAGTTCGCTACTGGCTTTTGAGGAGAATGACGATCGGGTCGTTTCGGCGCGCTTCGGCGATTATCTTTATTTCTGAGTTCGCCAGGTCCGTGATAAAAAAAGAACTGAGCTCAAAGGCCGACGATGGGGCCGTCATCTATCATGGCATTTCAGACTCATTTCGAGCAAAAGAGGGCTCGAGCCCCACTGGCGAAGAGTACATTCTTTATGTATCGATTCTCAATGTCTACAAGGCTCAGCTCGAAGTGATTCGTGCATTCAAAAGATTAAAGGAGATTCGGCACACTCGAGAAAAATTACTTTTAATTGGTCCCGAGTATCCATTTTATGGCAATCAGGTTAGGCAGCTCATCAAGGACTTGGATCTTCAGGATGAGGTGAGCTATTTGGGAAAAGTGAAATATGACGATCTTCCCAGCTATTACCGAGGCGCCAAAGTTAATCTCTTTGCCTCAACGTGCGAGAACTGTCCGAATATTCTTTTAGAAATGTTGGCATCGGGACGGCCTGTGTTCAGTTCGAATTATCCGCCAATGCCTGAAATCGGCGGCGACGCACCTGTCTACTTCGATCCCTATTCACCAGATACATTGGCGAACCAATTGGCAGATCACTTGGATCAACCACTGAAACTAGCGGCGATGGCCGCAGCCAGCGCCAAAAGGTCACAAATGTTCTCTTGGGACAAAACTCGAAACGAGACGTGGGCCTTTCTTCTTAAGAAAGGGCGAGAGGTGAGGGCCTAGTGGAAGTCAATCCCTCAAGAAACTCAATTGGATGGGCTAGATTATTTTTTTACACCCTGTTGAATTTGAGAAGGTTTCAGATCATTGGCCGACTGGCCCCAAAGATTTACAAGCCTGTGGGCCAAAGGGCTCTTTCGCCTCGAGCGCTCAATGGCCGATTGGAGGTCATTCCGTGGCGAGAACCCTCTCTGTTAGAGGCTGAGAAGTTCACATTTCTCAATGAAACTAAATTATTAAAATCCAGTGAGACGGGTTGGACTGCAGATGGCGCAGACCCACTGTGGCTTTATCACCTTCATTACTTTGACGATCTTCATGCAAAAGGGTGCGAGAAAAGGTCGCAGTGGCATCGTGATTTGATTGAAAAGTGGATTCTTGAGAATCCGATCGGCGTTGGGCCTGGGTGGGCACCGTATTCGACTTCCTTGCGAGTCGTTAATTGGGTCAAATGGCACTTAAAGGGGAACGAGCTGAGCAAGAATGCTCAACAGAGCCTTTGTGTGCAGCTTCGCTGGTTGAACTCAAGGATCGAGTATCGAATTGGCGGCAATCATTTACTAGCGAATGCCAAGGCCCTCGTTTTGGGAGGTCTGCTTTTCGATGGTGAAGAGGCAAACCGTTGGCTCGCACGTGGCGCCGAGTTATTTAGCGCGCAAATGTCTGAGCAGATACTCAATGACGGTGGTCATTACGAGAGGTCTCCCATGTATCAAGCCATTCTCATTGAGGATTTATTAGATCTAAGATCGGTGTTAAAAATGGCACCCGATGCTTTGAATTTGTCTCAGTTTTTTATTAATGTTGAAAGCCACTTGAACCAGATGTTGCCATGGTTAAGTGCATTGACCCATCCTGATGGAACCTACTCTCATTTTAACGATGTATCTTTGGGCGCGGCGCCGAATCAAATGGAACTTTTTGATTTGGCAACGGCGCTAGGAATTGAACAAAAAAGTTCGCGCTTCGAATTGGTGCATCATCAAGAGAGCGGTTATGTTCGTTTTGAAAACAAGAACGCCGTAGTTATTTCGGATGCAGGCCTAGTGGGTCCAAAATATGTTAATGGACATGCACATGCCGATACGCTCAGTTTTGAGATGTCATTATTCGGCCAGCGCATTATCGTGAATTCGGGAACGTCCACCTATTGGAGGCAGCCGTTAAGATCTTGGCAGAGGTCTACGGCCTATCACAATACAGTGGTTGTGAATGGACTTAATTCTTCTGAAGTATGGAGTCAGTTTCGTACCGCGAGAATGGCTCGCCCATTTGACACGGTCGTTGAGGCCTCGGAAGATGGGCTGACTTTTTCATCGGCGCATGATGGATATGGAAGAATTGGCGTCATCCACCGACGTCAACTCGGTTTAAAGTCCAATTCTCTTGAGATCACCGATCGACTTGAAGGTTCATACATGAGCGCCGAAGCCCATTTATTTTTTCATCCAGATGTTCACCTAGTGAAAAAAGAAAGATGTGAGAGCTCGACGATTTGGTATTTTTCTATTGGCGAAGCTTCATTTATGATCCAGAGTGCCTCGCCAGGGGAAATTTTAGGCAGCATTTACTACCCCAGTTTTGGAGTGTCGCTGCCCAACCTCGCCTTGGTTTTAAATTTCTCAGAGCACGTGCAAAAGGTTCTGATTCGCTGGTGATTCAAGTCGCTTTCAATACCCGTGGGGATCGCACAACTAAACTCTCACAGGCGGCAAGAAGCAGTCGGGCTTGTTCTTCGCGCGAATACAGGTTTGCAGCTTTGAGACTGTTCATGCTGAATTGACCCAGCAATTCAGGATTTTGGCTCAGCTTCAAAATGGCCGAGGCCATTTCTTTGGACGAATCCGGAGGCACGACCATTCCAGAGCTTGTGGACTCGATAATTCGAGTGGCTTCTCCTGGGGGCGTCCCTATAAGGATGGCCTTACCGCAACCCATGCTTTCAAATATTTTCGACGGGATGGCCGTCGTGAAAGTTGGAGAATTTTTAAGGTGAATCAGCGAGACATCAAGCAGACTCCAATACCTTGGCATGAGCGTCTTGTCTTGCCGTCCCGTGAACGTTACATTTTTAAGGTTTTTAGATTTGGCCTCAGCTTGAAGCGAATTTAGGTCAGCGCCAGAGCCAACAATGAGAAAATGAATGGAGCTCTGAGAGCTCAATATTTCGGCAGCCTGAATAAAGGTATTAAGGCCATGCGCAGCTCCAACCGTGCCGATATAGCCAACAACAAATTTACTATCTAGATTGAGCCTTTGGCTCAGTTCAATATCCTTTGGCTTTGGGCTAAAGATGGAGCGGTCGACTCCGTTCAATATAACATCAATTTTTGATGGGTTAATTCCTCTAGTGGTTAGATTTTCTTTAAAACTTTTTGAAAGGGCGACGATCCTATTGGCTCTGCGGTAAAGAAAAAGTTCGATCTTTTCAAAAATACGAATGAACAGGTTCTTTTTCATAGCTCCAACTGCGACAATTGAATCTGGCCAGAGATCGGCAAGTTCAAAGACAAAAGGAACATTTTTGACCACCGAAAGTCCCCAGCCACTGATGACGGTTAAAAGTTGGGGCGAAGTGGCGATAACCACATCTGGGCGTTTTTCAAAAAGTCCGAAGAAAAAAGATGTGAACATATAAGAGGCAAAATCGATCATTCGAAAGAAAACCCCCTCATTCGCAGAAATATATGTTTTCACTCTAATCACGTTTAGGCCGTCGAGTTTGGTCTTTTTTCGCCATTCATTTTTGAAACCCGCGTAGGCACGCCCTTCGGGTTTGTTTGGAGTGGAAGTCAGGATTGTGACGTCATGTCCCCATGCCGCCCAGTACTTGGCTCGCTCATAAACCCGAGACGCGGCGGCATTAGGTTCAGGGGGAAAATTGTCAGTCAGAAATAAAATTTTCATATATAGTTGAAATTAGCATAAAGCCTCAATGGTAGGCTCTAGACTTTCGACTAAGAAAAAATTCGGATGGGGATCTGGTGTAGCGGCTATGGTGACTAAGCGTCATATTTTTTTTCGAAGCGGAGTTTTGTATTTACCTAAGATTGTAAGCGTCTTGCTGGGCGGCACCACGATTGC
>JBGSQJ010000315.1:0-8611 GCA_041738165.1 Bdellovibrionales bacterium | reverse complement strand
GCTAAAGGCGCCAAATCCTGTATTCACACCGTAAATGACGTCACCGTCTGTGACTCGCCCCATGATGTACGCCCGCGACTCTTGCATGGCGTGCGCCGCAGTTTCTGAAAGTTCAACCGACACCTGACGCAGCGATGTCTGCCAAACTTGCTCAAGGTTTAAGTCTGAACCCGTTAACAGCAATCTAGTCATTGGACTCCCTGAGCTTCGGCGCTCGCTTCAAAGTTTGAATGGCCTCTCGATAGTCCGACTTAAAAACATAGCTTCCCGCAACCAACACATCGGCCTCACCTAAGTGCCCAACGGTTTCGGCATTGACTCCGCCATCCACCTCTATCAAAAGTTCATGTCTCAGCTCTTTGGCTTTTTTTCGAACCTGCCGAATTTTATCAACCTGATCCAGCATAAAACTTTGCCCGCCAAAGCCAGGCTCTACAGTCATAATCAAAACAAGATCGAGTTCCCCAAGCACCGGCCACAAAGATTCAATTGAAGTGCGGGGCCGAAGACTCATTCCCGCCTTTTTCCCAAGCCGATGAATCTCACGTACCGTGGCCAAAGGGTCTGGACACGCTTCGACGTGCACAGTGATGTAATCGGAGCCAGCTTTGGCAAACGCCTCTAAAAATCGATCTGGGTTTTCAATCATAAGATGAACATCGAGCGGCACAGATGTTATGGGTCTCAATGCTTTGACGACGGGCGCACCGATTGTCAAATTGGGCACAAAGTGGCCGTCCATCACGTCCACGTGAATCCAATCGGCGCCCGCCTCGACGACCGCAAGCACTTCTTCTTTAAGCCTTGCAAAATCGGCCGACAAAATACTGGGAGCAACTAAAAATTCGGAATTAGCTTGGCTCAAAGCGATCTCCTACGCGGGTCGCATAGCCCCGCAGGAAATCCTGTGCAGACATTCTCGATCGCGACTCCGGCTGAATTTGTAGAAGTTTTAAACCGCCAGATCCGCATTTAACAAGCAAAGAATCGGCTCCGACTTCAACTACTTCACCAGGTTCACCTGAGGGGATTTGACCAGTCGCAATCTGAGTTTGATGAAGCTTTATAAGCTTACCCTTAAGCCTCGATTGGGCGACCGGACCCAGCGCCAGACCTCGAACCTGATTATGAATCTGCTCGGCAGAACGCGACCAGTCGATAGAGGCCTCTCGACTTTCAATTTTTTTTGCATAGGTCACAAGAGATTCATCTTGCGCAACTGGAGTGAGGTTTCCTCGCAAATAGTCCATGAGGTCCACAGTCAACAGCTGTACGCCCAGCTCTTCGGATTTGCGAAAGACATCGATCGCGCTCGTCTCTAAAGTCAATGCGAAGCGACGCTCACCTAAGACAGGCCCCGCATCGAGTTTGGGTACAACCACTTGAAGGCTCACACCAGTCTCGAGATCGCCTTCGATTAATGCTCTTTGTATGGGAGCTGCGCCCCGCCACCTCGGCAATAAACTCGCATGTAGATTCACGACTTTTTGCGGAAAGAGCTCTAAAAATTTGAGTTTCAATATTTGCCCGTACGCCACCACCACAGCCACTTCAGCTTTGAGTTTGCGAATCTCAGCGAGCGAGTCTTCTGAATTGATATTTTCAGGCGTCAATACTGGAAGTCCAACCGTGTCGGCCAACATTCGAACGGCCGAAGGTTGAGGCTTCATTTTGCGGCCCGATGGTCGATCCGGCTGGGTGATAACTCCAACCACTTCGAAATGTTCATCCTTGATCAGACCCTCAAGACAGTTTCGCGCGATTTCAGGAGTGCCCAAAAACAAAGTTCGAATTCGGCTCACAGCGGATGTTCTTCACTATCTTCGTCATCTTCTGAGGTGGACGACGGATCGGGATATCCAAATTTTTTAATCTTGCTCTTGATGCGAGATGATTTGATGGGACTAAGGCGATCAATAAATAGCTTTCCATCGAGGTGATCAATCTCGTGTTGAATACAAATCGCGAGCAGTCCATCCGTTGAAAACTGCACCGGCTGCCCCTGGCGATCGAGAGCTTTGACCTCAATCCAATCAAATCGTTCTACTGTTTCGTAATACGTGGGCACACTCAAGCAACCTTCGTCATAAGTGGTTTGACCACGTTGGGCTACAATCTCCGGATTAAAAAGCACAAGGGGCTGCTCGATCTCTTTTTCAAGCGCCGTCATATCTTCGAGGTTATATCGGCCATTTTCTCTTGGACGAGTGTCTACGACCAACAACCGAACTTGCTTGTTGACTTGAGCTGCGGCCAATCCAATTCCGCGAAAAGAATACATAGTTTCAAGCATATCATCGGCCAAGGTCCTTAGCTCGTCGGTGACTTTAGGTACAGCCACGCCTTTTTTACGAAGCCGCGGATCAGGAAATTTTAAAATCTCTAAGATAGCCATAGCGCCGTATTGTAGTCGAATTGACGCCCAAAAACCAGCCCTAGCGGCGCAGCCGCTTGAAAAAGAACCAAGCCGCGGCGACACCTAAAATATTGGGGCCCCATGCCGCGATCACAGGCGGAAGCACGCCGTGTTCACCCAAGGTAATTCCAGAGCTATAGGCCACCCAATAGGCAAATGCGAGCGCCAGACAAATCCCGATTTGCAAGAAAGTACCTCCAGACCGGGCTCGACTCACACTGAATGGCACTCCGACAATCGACATCACGAATGAGGCAAAGGCGAAGCCAAATTTGGCATGATAGTCGACCTCATACCGCAAAGTATCCAATCCCGCTTCTTTGTTGCGTTCGATAAAGCGCGACAGCTCGCCCGTGCTCATGATTTCAGATGAGTTCGCGGCGCCTTGAATCTCTTGAAGATTTTCATTCATGCTGATGGTTTTGGTGTTAAAAGTCTGCGTCAGCGGAAAGCTTGATTCGGTCGCAAACACTGTGACCAAGCCATCCTTGAGTTCCCAGGTGCCAGAACGCATGATCACATGCCGAGCGGCTATCAGCTGCGTGAGCGACCAATTGGGGTCAAAGTAATAAAGAGTGATTCCCTCGGCCGTTCCGGTTTCAGGATTCAGAGTTTTGATATTGTATAGAATGTTTTCTGTGCGAAACCAGATTTTGTTGGTCTTCACGGTCGAGTAAAGACCAGGGCGATTTTTAATCTCCACAAACATCACATAATTTCGCTTTTGCAAAAGTTTTGGCAGAACTTGATCGCCAAATCCGAACATCAAAACGGATACGACCGACACAGCAATCAACACGGGGGCCGCGATTCGGGCGAGGCCAATTCCCATACTAAAAAGTGCGGTCAACTCATTGCTGCGATTCAGCGAAGCCAGAGTGAACAAAGTGGCCATCAAACAGGCCACGGGCATAAGCTGAAAAATCACCCAAGGGGCTTGATAGGCGTAGTATTTGATCAGTGTGCTGGGAGCCACATCTGAGTTCTGCAGCGCCATCGACATGATGTCGATGGTCAAATACAGAGTCACAAACACAGCTAGACCAGCGCCCAGAAACAAAAAAAACGACTTGAGAATGTAACGATCTATCAACTGCATGAAATGGCTTCACTTTACTTGCTTGACGAACACTGGCAAACCGATTTTACTGAACTCGCATGGCTTTGCGCGTCTTACTCGGTGACGAGAGTTCTACGATTAAGAAGGTCTTTCAGCTCGCTCTGCAAGATTTCGCAGTTGAGGTGAAACCTGTCAACCTTGGGGTGGATGTCCTTCCCGTGGCGCAGACCTTTCAACCCGATATTGTATTTGTCGATGTCTTACTCCAGAAAAAAAGCGGATATGATGTGGCCGCTGAACTTAAACAAGACCCCGTATTGGGCGCCATACCGGTCGTGCTGATGTGGAGCGGATTTGTCGAGCTCGACGAGGATAAATTTCAAGCCTCAAGAGCCGATGCCCAGCTTGAAAAACCATTTGATGTGGCCGCACTAAGAAAATTGGTGACGGGCTTAGTGCCACGCACTCAGGGGCAACGGCTGTCTGAATTTCTGACGTTCCCAAAGGCCGTAGAAGAGCCGGCACAACCCATTGAGCCACAGCAGCCTGAAGACGATGAACCGTTTAAGCAGGTGCCTATTCCTGAAATGAAAGGGGCCGAAAAATTTCGAGTCAACCTAAGCCCTGAAGAACTTCAGCCCGATCATATTCCGGTGGATTTTGCTGACCTCGAACAAAGCCAGAGTGAACGCTCCGATGACACTTCAGAAGACAACGACGATTTGGTCGAAGATTTTCAAATGGTGGAGCCTGGCAGGACCAATAGGTCCGAAATCCCGAATATTCCCAAAATGAACGAAGACCAAATCGAAGCTATTATTCGAGCTCAAAGCGCAGAAATTATAGAGTCCGTCGTTTGGAAAATCGTACCCGAAATTGCAACCCAAATTATCGAGCGTGAACTCAGCCGGCTGTTGCGCGAGCGTGACCTGGAACCATGATCACGAAAGACATGATTGCCGCGGCATTTGCTGAAGATCTACCGCACGGAGATTTGACCACCGACAATCTAGGAATCAAAGACTTCAAAGGCCAAGCTCGTTTAGTGGCGAAAGAAGATCTCGTGCTTGCCGGACGAGAGCTCTTTGCCGGTTGCATGAAGTTCAAAGACCCTAGCATAGAAGTGAATTGGAAATTTGACGATGGGGACTTGGTGCTCGCCGGCCAAAATGTCGCTTGGCTCGAAGGCCCCATGCTCGAAATGTTGATGGCTGAAAGAGTGAGCCTCAATTTTCTGGGTCGCCTTTCGGGAATTGCGACTTTGACCAGGTGTTTTGTTCAGCAGGTCAAAGACACTTCATGTAAAATTTTAGATACACGCAAGACCACTCCCCTTTGGCGGGAACTTGAGAAAATGGCCGTTCGATGTGGCGGCGGCACCAATCACCGCATGAATTTGTCTACTGCGGTATTAATCAAAGAAAACCACATTGTCGCAATGGGTGGTCTCAGATCGGCCATTCGAGCCATTCGCTCCAACTACAAGGGCCCCATTGAGGCCGAGTGCCGAGACCTCACAGAGGTCGAGGTGGCAGTCACTGAACGAGTACAGCGCATTCTGCTCGACAATATGAACAACGAATTGCTTCGCCAAGCTCGAGAAAAGATTCCCAGTTTTATTGAAACCGAAGCAAGTGGAAATATGACACTCGATCGAGTGCGCGAGGTTGCCGAGATTGGAATCGATTTCATTAGCGTGGGCGCACTCACTCATTCAGCCCCAGTCGCCGACCTTAGCCTCTTGTTCGAATGGAGTCAAAAATGAGCAGCCCAGTTGAATCAACCAGAAATTGGGCCAATCAGCGACAGATCTACGTGGAGTATTTTGACGAAATTGAGTCCACAAATCAGCTCGCCAGAGATAATGCACTCACTGAACCTGCGCCTTTTGTGCTCTACCTTGCGGCTCACCAGAATGCGGGCAGAGGCCGCGGGCAAAACCAATGGCTAGACACCGGTAGCGGAGAGTCTCTGCTCAGCACTTGGTCTTTAGAAATGCAAGCGCCGGCCCAACCTATCTGCTCACCTCGTGTGGGGCTCGCCCTGTTTCGCTCAGTTAAAAAAGCCTGGCCCGGCCTCAAGTGGGCACTCAAAGCCCCTAACGACTTATTGCTTGATGGTAAAAAAGTATCGGGCCTGCTTTTAGAGTCGGTGCATTCAGGCCCCAATAACCGCCTAATGGTGGGACTCGGTTTCAATATTCTCAATCACCCTAGGCGCTTAGAAAATGCCACTCACCTTGCCGATCATATCGGGCCTGACGTTCAAGACGAAACCTGGTTTCGCTTTCTCGATGAGTGGAAAAGTGAGCTCGGTTTCGCGTTGCTGGATGGTCAATCACAAACTTTAAAAAAAGAAATTTGCGATGAATTGCGAGACGCCCTCAATCTCAACCCCGGCTTACCGGAGGCCATTGTAGAGGTTTCAGAGGTGGGTGACATTCGATTGACCACGCGCTCAATTCGTTGGATGGACTTGTAACATGGCTCTCACATATAGCCCCACAATAGACATCGGGTCTAAGCTACCCGAATTCGAAGCTACAGATGTGTTCGACAAGCCGTGGTCCACAAAAACCCGCGCGCCTGGCCAATTGCTCGTGGTCATGTTCATATGCAACCACTGCCCCTACGTGCAGGCCATTGAAACTCGCCTTTTGCGTTTGGCCAAAACCTTTTCAGATCGTGGCGTGGAATTTATAGGCGTCTGCTCAAATGATTCCACCGATCACCCCGAAGACTCGCCGGCCAATCTAAAAAAGCGGGCGCTCGAACTCGATTACCCATTTCGATATTTAATTGACGAAGATCAATCCATTGCAAAATCTCTGAGCGCCGTGTGCACGCCTGATCTTTTCGTTTACGACAAAATAGATGTTTTAAAGTACAGAGGTCGACTTGACGATTCGTGGCGAGACGAAAGCAAGGTCAAGTCACAGGATTTGTCATTGGCCCTTTCAGCTCTTTTAGCTGGAGAAAACGTACGCAGTCCCCAACACCCCTCGATGGGGTGCTCCATCAAGTGGAAGTCATGAAGTTGAGAACCCTGCTTTCACTCATTTTCTCACTTCTTGTCACCAGCTTTCCCGCCATGAGTGATCTGAGCTCACCTAAAAACGCGGTCGTGAGTTGCCAAACCCAAATACTCCTCAAAGGAAATGTTAAGAATTTTCTTTGGTACGGAAAAGACACTTGGGAGGGGATAACCGAACTCCCCTGCCAGAATCTACATACGGGCCAGATTGAAATGAAGACAATCAAAGTGAGCGTGGTCTCATTCGATAAGGGACACGGATATGACGAGTCTTATGTTCTGAAACTCAAATTGGCATTCGCCCAAGACTTTGACCATGTCGGCCGACCCATTCTCTACACGATGTCAGAAAAAGCGGCCGGCCAGGCGCTCAAGTGGTTTGATGTGAGCGAAGATGGTTCTTATGAGCAACTCTTCGCTCAGGTGATAAGTTTAGATGCGAGAGTGCCACGTTCCGTCTTTCAAAATGGTCGTATCCGTATAGACTTTGTGAAATGAAATGGCTGCGGTTATTTTTTATTGTTTTTTTGTCGGGTTTTGTGGTTATGGCCATTTACCTTTACAACTACCTTGGTTTAGATAAACCCGTTTCATTTAATCTCGAACGACGCGGGCCTTATCAGTTGGCGTTCAAAAACCATATGGGTCCCTATCATCAAATCAACTCGGTCATTGAATCAGTTGAGAAATGGGCAAATGACAACTCTTTGAACTGCATGCCTTCGTTTGGTGAATACTATGACGACCCCGCGGCGTTAGACCAAGATCGCCTGCGCAGTCGTGGTGGATGCACGCTCAGAGAGCGCCCAAAGAAACCAAGCGACGAAATTGAATTTGATGCGCTCAGTGAGCAGGTCTATTTGGTGGCACGATTTGCTGGAGCCCCTTCTGCAGGTCCACTCACCGTATACCCGGCAGCAAAGGAGTACATTGCAGAGCAGCGCTTAGAGATTGGCCCCTCTGTGATTGAACTCTACTACATCAATGGTGAGGACGTGCTGACTGAATACTTATGGCCAGTATTGAATCCACCGTTGACCAAACCCGCTCAACCGCAAGAAGATGAGCTGAAATAGGGGGTCGGCCCGTGAAAACTTTTTTCTGCTCAATCTTCATCGGTTTTTTAATCCTAGGCACAAACTCGGTTCATGCAGATCTGATGCTCGAACCCTACGCTGGCTACCACTCTGGTAAAATCAGGTACCAAAATTCCACAGAGGGGCAATCTGGCTTTACATATGGTGGACGCCTGGGCCTTCAGCGATTGGGCTTAATGGCCGGGGTCGACTATATGACTGGCAGCTGGCGCCAAGATGAAGACCCTAAAGGCGATGACACTCCAACTGATATTGGAGCGTTTGTCGGCTATGAGTTCCCAGTGATGCTTAGAGTTTATGGAGTTTACGTCTTTGATAGCAAACTCAAAGCCAAATACGACAACACGGCGGACCCTACTGACGAGTACAAGGGCACCGCCATGAAGGCCGGAGTGGGGTTCACTTCGTTTCCGTTTGTTGTTGTCAATATCGAATATATCGTTTCGACTTTCACTGAACTCGACGGAGTCAAAATCACGAATGGAAATGTCAAAACAGAAATGATCGGTGCGACATTGAGTCTACCGCTCAAGTTTTAGTAGCACTTATGCCTAAACGTAAGATCCAGATTTTATCTTTTCAATAATGACTTTCTCTAAAATGAGCGGGTCTTTGGGGTCGACGCTGAATACAGCTTGCTGCTCGCAACGCTTCTTCTCTTTGACTAACCAATGCAAAATATCAGCTAGCTTTTTGTTCTTTTTGTCTTGAAAGAACGGGTCATTTTCGAGCGCGTCCTTAGCCTTTTTAAGTGACCTGGCTTCGCTCGCATCCTTTTCGCTCACACCGTAGCAGAGCAGATCATATTTTTTTACGTCTTCTGGAAGCACGCCCAAAAAGCGCACATCAGGTGCGCTGAAATCAGAGTTTCGAATCAGACTGGCGGCCGATCCTGCTTTGAGCGTTCGAAAAATGTTTTGCAAAGTGTACGCATCCAGATCTCCATAAAAATACATGGGGATTTTAAGCTTATCTTGAATCGTTTTGCACCAGCCCCTTACACCA
>JBGSQJ010000292.1:0-8878 GCA_041738165.1 Bdellovibrionales bacterium | reverse complement strand
CCAATCTTGATCAGACAACAAAAAAGACGGTGCGGCTTTGGCGAGCCCAGGCATGTCTTTCTTTGAAATTAAAGTTAGCGCCGTTGACAAATGATTGGGATCTGAAGAAGCCAGTGCTTGCTCGCACTTGTCTTCAGCGCTTCCTTCTGGAAGCCCCCACGCATTCAGCGAAATGAGAATCGCAAACAAACCCAACCCTATTTGCGGCATAACAACCCCTTAAATTTTTTTGTTTCTTAGCCATTTGCGCTGTGCAAAGGAACTGTAAAGATTTCAATGGAAAGTTTATCTTCCCTGCTCGCCGCGACAAGGAGTATAGCGCCAACCCGAGTCAACAAAGTGGTGCGTCGCAACAAAAGACCTACCCGATTTGGTAAATTTACCGAGCCATACTAACAGCGGCTAGCCAACTTAAACCAAGTGAGCAAAACAAAATAAATGTACTCTTAATGGCGCCGAGGCGAAGAGCTGAACTCCCAAGAGTTGAAATCAAAAACAATTTTGAGAGGTAGGATGCAAATACAGAGACGACAAGAAGACTGCAAAGCAACTGCAAAGTTACGGCGCCTGACTCGTGAAGATTGACGTTCGCAATAATAGATCCATGAATTTCAAAAAGTGAAACGATCCAAGTCAGAATAAGGAGCCCGTTTTGGCCAAAAATGTTTTGGAATAGTTTAGAGACAGCCAGAATGGCCACAATAAAAACCGAGAGTTTCAATAGGGGCAGAATTTGAAAATCTGAAAGCTCTGCACGGGAGCCTCGCTCTTCTGATTTTTGATAGTGAACCAAAATCAATCCAATAGTCGTAGCAATGGGCCCAATAAAAACCAAAAGCGTCGGTAGATGAATGTGTTCAGCTCCGGTGATAAGTAGGGCAAGTCCCTCAAAAAGCATAGCCCCCGTTGCCGATAAAAAAGTGAGCATTTCACTTGAGGTATTGGCGCCGCCATCTAACTTGCTCTTTCGCGCTAAAGAGGCCGTAGTGGCCGTGCTCGACACCAGTCCACCTAAAAATCCGGTAAGTATTGACCCGGTGCGAGCCCCTAGATATCGGGCAAAGACCGAACCAATGGATTGAATCAGCACAAGAGCCCAAATCATTGAAATGATTTTTTTGGGGCTGAGTAAATGAAATGGATCCATGGGTTTGACGGGTGCCAGCCACGCAAGGATTGCCAGAATAATTAAGGTGACGGCCGGTTTGACCCAGCCCTTGAGATGGAGCCGCGGAAACATCAAGCGCATATTTGCAGGCCTATCTCATATTTTTCAAAATGGCACTAAGTAAGACTGTCTAGGGCAGTTTTTAACTGAGAGTCTGCGTGGGTGGCCATAGCTATGAGTCTCTCATCGCTGAGAACTTTCATGAGCGAAGAAGGTTTCGCCAGTTCAATTGAGATCCGGCCTTCGCCTAATTCTCGAATCACGGCATTGCAAGGAAGTAGTCCCGCCACATCTGAATTGTATGAGTAAGCTTCAAAAGCCAGTTGAGGATTGCAAGCTCCCAAGATCACGACGGGCCGCAAATCCTTGTCTAATTTTTTTTCACTTTGGTGTGTAAATCAATGCGAGTCAAAACGCCAAAACCTTGCGTTTTCAATGCCGCCGTTACTTGAGAAACAGCATCTTCTAACGACCCCAAAATTACTTTTTTAAAATTTATAGAGTTCAATCTTTCACCCATGCGCGATCGCTCTCATGTTTTCAATTTTCGATTCTGACAGGAGTTAATCTTAAAAATGGAGTACGCGGGGCAAAATTGAAAAATAGCTGTTGTTAGAGGAATCAACCCTAGCAAGCCCCAATAGCTCCCGTAGAAATACCCGAATGCCAACGCTCCAACACCGACCACACCACGAACCGCCCTATCTATGCCGCCCACATTTTGCATACGATCTCCTTGTTTGGGCTACTGACGTTGCAAACAGATGTCCAACTGATTTTGACTTGCCTAGATTCGCGATAATCCGCCATAACTTATTGTTTTAATGGGAATTTTTTGAACAATTCATCGAATATTCGCGGCCTCTCAAAGCGGGCTGGTGAGAGTATTTTGGGACAATCCGTACCGATCATGGGACGATTCATCCCATTTTAACTAGGGTTAGCGACGTCCACCTTTTAAAAGCAATTCACAAAGCTCCATCAGAATTTGAATTTCAAGATCACTCAAGTTAGTTGAGTTGGTTTTAGTCTGTGAGCCCGATTTCGGCCTGGTGTAGGTTCCATCATCAAAAGACAAGTTTTCATAAAATTGCACAACGTCAGCCAATTCATTCAATAAAAACTGCCCGGCAGGCTTGAGTCTTAAATTTGATAATTGCACAACCTGATTCAACTGCCGGAGCTCCAAAAGATTTGAACTCGGAACCAGCTTCATACTTTGCATTATGTCACTCGCGAGCTCACTAAAAGCGCCTGAATTATCATTCACAAACAGTAATTCTTTAAGCACTTCAACCCGCGATTTATCAACTAAACCTTCTGCCGCATAGGCCGCAAAAAATCCGTATTCGTTTCGGATCTTTTTAAGAAAAAAATCGTTGAAGGCGGCCTCATACCCCAGGTCTAACTTTTTGCCGCGATATGCACTAGACACTGAGTCGCTAGTTTGTGTGCCATCCAGAAGCCAGCCCGCCTCATACTGAATAACTCGATAAGCAACTGCGATCCCGGTCACTCGCAAGCCGCGGCCTTGCAGATCTCGATTCGTATCTGCCTCATAATACTTAAAGCGAGCCATCGCCGCGGCATAAACTTCTCTTTGGGCACCGCTTAGACTGTCGAACGTGGCTCTGTGGGTAAACTGCTGCTCATATTGACCTCGGCTGGGCTCTTGGTATGCGCGCCCCTGTGGTTCAGCCTCAAACTTTTCATTTTGACCTGCTTTTTTTAGATCTTCATAGGCTTCGTTGATGGCCTTCATGTTATTTTCATTCTTATTGCGCTCACCACTAGCAACATCCGGGTGATATTTGCGGGCTAATCGCCGATAGGCCGAACGAATCTCATCAGGCGAAGAGCCCCGCTCCACGCCCAAGCGCCGATAGAAATCTGGGCTTGATAGGTCCTCAGGCTGGCCCGCAAAGGCTAATGCAGAGGCCAAAAGAGCTAAAAAAAGAACGATTTTCTTCATCTATATAGTACATAGCAAGATTCAATCCCGTTTAAAACTGACCTAAGCGCTTTAGGCCGTCAAACCCTTGGGGTCGGGAGCAAAATGTGTCACCGACTCCAGAGGGTTCGTTTCGCGATTGAAACTCAGCCAAAACGATTGGCATTCTGGCTCGCCTCCCGTAGCATTCGGAGCCATGTCATCATCCGCCCAATTACTCGTTCGGTTTTCTCGTCGCGACCACTATGTACGAGACCAATCTGACCAAATCACATTGACCTGGAACCTTAAAGACACATCGATCGCCAAGCGCTATTTCGCAGCCTTCACGAATGCGGCGAGCTTGAACCAGATGTACCGACAGGATCGTTTTATCAATTTCGCGAATGAATTCTATACCGAAGAGCGCGTCGTCGAACAGATCAATCGTAATTTGAAGATGCTTGATGATAACTTTCCAGGCCTCATTCAAGAATACGCCACTCTTAAAATGTCACAAAATCAAATGAACGCGCTTCATGTTTACTTTGAAAAGTATCGAGGTCCATTTTTAAATCCTTCAGCGGTTTACGCTAATTCGAGTGATGAAATTCGTGAAGCCTTAGATGACCTCAATCTCATGATTCACCGCTATGAAGATTTGGGTTATAGCGGAAGGCAAATGAGCGAGCACCCCAAGTTTTATGTTACGTTTGGTCTGAATGAGCTCAATCAACGAAAACCTCTTTTTGAAGAAGATTTTTCTGAGTTCACACTAGAATGTGAGTTCGGGCAGTGGATGCTCGACTACTGTGAGGTAGGTAAAACCTTTTTTGATTTGTGGCGAGATGGCGACGAGATAATTGGGGACGAAGCGATATTGCCTTTGCGTTATTACTCGTCAGAGGGTTCGGTGTATTTTGGCCCCGATTCGAGAGAAGAGGATGTATTGAAATTTCAAAGTGAAATGAACAAATGGTGGGATCAGAATGCCGAAAAATTGCAAGAGTTGGGATTCACGAAAGATGATCCAAAGAATGCCATTGGATCAATTATTGTTGCCGATCTGGACCGCAATAACCCCAATATAAATGGTATGACAAACTCTGAAATTGTCGATTTGATCTCAAGGTATCAGTGGATTGAAAGTGTTTCTTGGCAAAGCCCAGTTTCGATTGCACCCTCTCAGGTTGTGCGAGAGTACCAAAATGGCATTTAGACTTGAAATCAACGATGACTTTGAAATCTCTGACATCAGTTGGGCAGACAAACAGGCCTACATCGAGCATCTCAAAGAAAAGCAAATCCACGATCAAACTCTCAATATCCCCTACCCCTATACAGAGGCTGACGCCGACTGGTGGATTGAACACAATATCAAGGCCACGGCCGAGCAAGGTGGTCGTTCAGTCAATTGGGCCATTCGAAGGCGTAAAGATCAGCATCTTATCGGTGGGATTGGTTTTTTAGATCTAGTTATTGGTCAAAGCCACAAAGCTGAAATTGGATACTGGCTGGCCAAACCCTTTTGGCACAAGGGAATCATGACTCAGGCGATCCGGGTGGTCGTCTCATACGGCTTTGATTCATTACAATTAAAGAGAGTCACCGCAACTTGTTTTGAATTCAACAAAGGCTCGGCCCGAGTGCTTGAAAAAAATGGCTTTAAACTCGAAGGCACCCTTCGAAATCACTATGAAAAAAATGGCCGGTTTCATAACGGCAAGTACTACGGTCTGTTGGTTGAGGACTTTTTGCGTTAGGCGACTCTAATTCCGATATTTTTTGAGGCACAAAATGACAAAAGCGAAAAAGCTTCCGACTGAAAAAGAGATTCAAATGAATTCAGTGAAGATTCGGACGCTGGCAAATTCAGGTCAGTTCAAAAAAGCCTACAGTATGGCATTTAAGTTAAAATCCGAACACCCAGGTTGCTTGATGTACGCGTATTGGGAGGCGGTGTTCACGGCCGAAGACACGAGTGGGATGAGCCCTTCTAAGGCCAAGGCGCAATACCGAAAGGCAACCAATAAGCTAAGGAAGCTACTCTATAGACTTGCTGGTTCGTCTCCTCGGCTGGCGGCTTCGATTCGCAACGAATATTACTGGTTTTCTTGCCAGCCTTTAAAACAGTACAGGCTTGGGGTCGAAACTGTTAAGGCAGGAGACAAGGGTGGCTATTACCCTCAAGGAGTTGGAGCCAGTCAACTTGCACTTCAGTACGCAATGAAGAGACAAGTGGGCCCATGCCTGCGCTGGGCACGCGTTTCGGAAAAGGCGTGGCTCAAATATTTCAAAATCGTACCCAATTGGTTCAATTCTTATTTGTTCTATGCCCGAGCTCTAGGCCTCCAAGGCAAAAAAACTGAAATGATGAATGCACTAAAAAAAATCTGCAAAAATTTCTGGGCTCAAACAGTCAAACCCTGTATTTGCAGATATAGTGAACGAGGTCGAAAAGGCACAAAAAGTGATGAAATCTATAAGGCGCTAAATTTTTTCTAATTCCAGAAACATTTCAACCGTTTTTTTTTGCGCACTCAATGTAAATGACCGGCGGTCTCTCGACTAGTTTTATATTTTAATTGTCTTAATGAGCTGGCGTGATTTGGACGCGCTTTAGTTTTGGTGTCCGAGCCGTACTCTCAGAGGTAAGAATGGCTTTGTATTGAAAATACCGCTCGGTAAGCGTTGAAAAGAACGTAAGTGGTGACAGTGTAGTGGCAGAAGAATTTTGCAATTCTGAAAAATAGGTTGAAGCCGTTCCATCCGAGCCGATCAGAGTTCCAATCGTGCAGGTTGAATCTGAACACGATCGAATTTGAAATTGGACGTTAGTTACACCGCGAAGATAAATCGACTCCATTTCGCTCGCAGTCAGTGCCCGCCCATATATAGCGAATTCATCTATAATGCCCGCAAAATGATTGCTCGCGCCTGTCGTGTCAGTTGCATCCCCAAGAGGCCCCGCAATGTACAAGGGATACGTGGACGTGGCCATTGTATAAGCTGTGCTGCTCGACGAGTCGAGAGATCCATTCACATAGATCGACGAAGTTGTTCCATCAAACACCAAGCCTAAGTGGTGCCACGTAGCCGCCGCCCACGATGAAGTCGAACTTTCAACAAAGCCGTTGTCCGTCTTATATAAAATTTTGGGGGCAGAAGTATCGACTCGATTGCTGCCGGCGTAGAGCGTCCCTCGCCAGTTATAAAAGGTGGCGACAGACTCAAGGCCACCGTTCGCTCTAGAGGTCGAAAAATCTCCCGAGTATTCACATATGTTGGTGCTGCCACTTGTGGCCGGATCACACACTAGAATATCTCCATTTGTCGCGCTCCAGCCCAGTCCGACATAGAGTTTGCCATTGTAAACTCCCATACCTTCAACAGAGTTGTAGCCCGCCAGGGTACCAGCTACTGACCATTCTCCGGATTCACAAACCGTGTCATCACCCGAGGCCGTATCGGGGTTACAGCTCAGAAGTACGGCGTTGCCTGAGGAAGTTTGAACTCCTGCATACATAACACCTTGAAGACTTTGCATCGTGATCACCTGCCTCTGGCCGGCAGCCGCACTACGAACCTGAGACCAATCGGATGCATTGTCGCAAACAGTACTTGAGCCACCGCCCGCTGGGTCACAGACGTAAATATTGGCTTGATTGGCCGCTAACGTTTGATCACCCAATCCGACATAAAGCCTGCCATTAAAAACATGAAGAGAATTTATGCCGCGATGGCTAGCCGTAGCAGATAGGTTGGTCGTCACCCAATCCCCATCTGTCGAGTTGCAGTAGGTCGAGCTCGTTCCGCCAGCAGACACAGCACAACTCAAAAGTTTGGCGTCGCCGTTGCCGTCGCCACTAAAACCAACATAGAGTCGATCATTGAACACAGCCATCGCTCCAACAAAGGGTGTGGCGCCAGTTCCGGAACCCGTATAGACGCTGCTCCACTCAGCAGCGCCATTGCAAACATTGGTGGGGGCCGAGTTGCCAGGAAGATTGCAAACGTAAATCTGGTCGTGGCCCATACCTCCACCCATACCGGCGTAAAGCATGCCCCCATAGACAGCCAAATTGTATGCGCCTTCCAATGAGTTGTCGCTGAGCGACGTCGACCACTCTGAAGATTGATCACATACGGTATCGCTCGTACCGCCCGTTGGGGTGCAATAGAGCACGTCTATAAATGTAGCTGTTGAGAAATCAGTTACAGCGGCATAAAGAGTGCCTTCGTAGTCGATAAATGCAGAGACCTGATCAATGCTCGAAGTGTACGAAGTGCTCCATGCTCCACCTGAAGCATTTTGCGTTATAAACTTGAGTGTGCCCGAGTTCGCATTCCAGCGAGCTGAGTAGCTCGCCTTATCAAATAGCGTCTGCCAGGATGTAGAAAGTGAGCTTATCGTTGAGGTGGGCTTAACCCAGAGTGACACACTCAACGCTGAGGTTGGTTGCAAGGATGCCGAACTAGGCACCTGAATCTGGCCGACTATGCCATTGAATTGGCCCCCCGAATTGAACCGGCCATTGGTCGTGATTGTCCCACCTGTGGGGCTTGCCGTACCGTGATTCGAATTTCCAGAGCTATCCACAACTTCGTTGGCGGTCCCATTCCAACCCAATTGGTTCATATGATAAAGAAGTATGTTTTGCGATTGATTGACATTGCCTTCTGAATAACCCGATTCGGATGCCGAAGAGTCTGGCAGTTCTTTGCCTGATGGATAAACGGTGGACCATTGAAGGGCTGACCAACTCACACTTGAGCGGGCGTCCATCACGCGGGACAAAAAGGTTCCACTACCTGCTGCCTTACCGCTCGCATCCAGCTCGATTGATCCACTAACGGCATTCCACTGAGTCTTATCGAATGTACCCCCGCCAAACCCAGTGAGCGAATTATCATCGTCCACCTGGTCAACAGAGCTACTTGACGTACCTTGAGTTTCGCTAGCGCAGCTGTCGCCAGTGCAAAGTCCAACCCCGCATCCAATGGTGGCCAACACGACGATTGCCGATCCTATAACTGAAATAAGTATGGGTCGAGAATCTGTCAGTGACACGACTTTCTCCAACTATTAATATACGGGAATATGCAGCTGAAAATCATGTGCCTTTCATTAGCGTGGTTCTCTTTCTTTCCGTTGGTCGAGTCCAATGCAGCGCCCGGCCCCTGTGTGGTTGTTGGACTGAGTGGCGAGGCTCAGGTGCTCAAGCCCTATAGCGGAAATGGTCAAGCCTTACTATACGAGGGCGTTAAGTATGAATACCAGCGAGCTCGGGTTGGGCAGCGACTAACAGTAGGTCAAACATTTCGCTGTCTTTACCCCTGTCGAGCCAAGTTGGTCTTTGACAACGGGGACACGCTTTTGGCCACTAGCAATACGCTATTTCAAATTGAACACGAAATGAAAAAAGCGAACACGCCGTCTTTAAAGTTAATTTATGGCAAAGTCCGAGCATTGATTCAGAAACCCAACAATGGTGACGGTCAATTCCAAATCAAAACACGTGCTGCCGTCAGCGGTGTGCGCGGAACAGATTTTGTGGTTACACACTTTGACCATGGCGGCACGACGGCTGCTGTCATACAGGGGGAAGTAGAAGTCAAAAATGGGGCTGGCAAATCCATTCTCTCATCGGGAAAGCTCGTTCAAGCTCCCAGCCAGAAAAAAATTGCTGAACGACGCCTACTGAGCCAACAAGAGGTTGGGGATATTTCGAGTTGGGCGGTTGAATCGAGCGTTGAAACTCCTGAACTCATGGAATTAG
>JBGSQJ010000287.1:0-6224 GCA_041738165.1 Bdellovibrionales bacterium | reverse complement strand
CCAAGGCCTGGATAAAACGTCAACGTCCCCTAGATCCACCCAGACACTGAGGAGATTCGCTAGCCGATTGGCCCCTCTGGAGCCACTCTTCTATAGTGAAGAGATGCATGGTGAGCGCATGAATTTGAACCTCGAGCTCTGGCTTTAAGAGAGCATAGACCATTTGATGGCGCTCCATTCGGCTTTTTCCTGAAAACTGATCCGATACTAACTCCACACGAAAGTGCTTCTCAGCCGAGGCCGGAAGGCCGTGAGATGGACTTTCGTTCTCAATCAAGAGATGTTGAGGCTGAAAGGCCTCAAGAATCTTCTTTTGCACTTGGGATTCCATTGGCCCCACGCTCATTTCAACGCTCCTTCAAAATCAATATCCACCAAGACTCCAAAATGATCTGACGGTGCGAGTCCATCAACGGGTTTGCCAATGAGCTCGGCTTGAACCGACTTCAAGCTCGAATTGGCGCGCACAAACACATAGTCTATTCTTCTTTGCCGAGCCTCGTGCTTTTTTACCAGTGCCGCAAGCTTTTCGCGAATACCATTATCAAATGTTAAATCGTCCCAGGTCATCGTTGAGGGAAAGTCATCTTGCAAGCGATGATTGGCCTCATTGGCAACGCCATCAAATGTGAATCCAGGCTCACTGGGCCGGGCCCAAGACCAAAGGTCTTTAAATCCAGCGTCCGTTATTTTTTCAATGAGCCCACCTTTCACAGTAGGACTCGCATTGAAGTCGCCAGCCATGACCACCGCAGACGCTCTGGCACTATGGCGCTCAATTTGGTTTTGCAAAACTTCCCACTCTCTGAGGCGCCGCTCATTGCCTTTTTGAAGGCGCAAGATCAATTCATCGTGCACGTTTTCAGACAGTCCTAGCTCCTTTATCAAAGCTTCAAGTTCCAATCGAAGTTCAAGCGTGTCTTCAAGTCCATGGTGCAAGTGTGTATTGACAAGAAGCACACGGCCCACGCCGGGAAAAATCGACTCTGCAAAAAGAGCGTAGCGCTGCTCCCTGACCTGCCAGCTCGCCATTTTACTCACAAAGCCCGATCGATCCGAATCTAAAGAAAATGCGCCGAGTCCCTTTAATGGCCACTTTCGACCAGACAAAATGGCCTGCCCTGAATTGAGGTTAATAGGAACTCCCACCCCCAAGAACTTGGCCCCCACCAAGTCGGGATGAAATTCCACTTGGCCTTCTATGTAAGCTCTGAGCTTTGGCGCGCGTGTCGCTACTGGATTGACCTCTTGAAAAAAACTGAAATCAGGCTTGAGAGATCGAATCAATTCACATTGGGCTATTTCGCGCAGCTCTCGCCTCGTGCGCGGTTCAAGCTCTTTGAAAAGTACCAGACTGGTCGGACTGAGTCCGTGCCATAAATTGTACGATAAAATCCGCATAGTTCGTTAGTTAACCGCGATTGTGGACGAGAGCTCTCTCACCATCTTCGAACAAAACTTGAATGGCTTGACCCGTAGATCCGATCACAAAGCCCACCCCGAATTTCGGGTGCTTAACCGTCACTCCAGTTTCAAACTGCCCTTTCATCGTATAGGGCGCAGGAGCCGTATCTTGGGTGCCACATAGCTCAGTCCATTTGACCTTGCTTTGCGCTGCCACAGACTGGGCGTTCACCTTACGCTTAGCGACCTTGGGTTTGGTCGTTCTTTTAGGAGCATCCAGCGTGAAGAGATTTTTGGATTTACACACCTCACACTGAAGCCTTGCCGAGGTTAATGAAGCATGGGTCGTCACCACTTGATAGCGATCCACTTCACACTTTTTGCACATATAGAAAACTTTTTTAGCGACGCCGGGGAGTTGTATCATGGCGCTAGTATCGCTTTTCTCACCGCAGTTTGTAAACCTTCATTTTCGCATTCAAGGCCTGAGCCCGAATTTGTGCCGAATCAAGAAAGAAGCGAGCGCCCCCGAGCTCAATTTTACGCTGAAATTCCTGCAAACTTAGCTCGTCAACGGGGTTTACTTCGAATCCAGCGTCCTCGTAGAGCTTTGAAAAGCTCGGATTCTCGCCTGGATTGAAAAATCTGCGCCACTCCTCCACGTCGGCAATCACGCGGTAAGTCAGCGTGTTTGCATAGGTATGGACCGGAGTATAGGCCGTCAGAACCTCAAAAACCCCATAATGCGAGTGCAATTTGATTGCAGGCGAGCCCCATTGGGTCATTCCGCAAAGCTGTTTGATATTGGCGTACCAAAGACCAAACGCCTTGCTCAAGAAGCCGAGCCCATAGAGCTTTTGGTCATTTGGAAGAAGTGAGTTTACCGAACATAAATTGTGCGCCACCCACTCTTGATGGGCCAATGTCGGAATCATGATAAAAAGAGAGAGGGGCACCCAATCGGAATCGTCTTGAGGGCTCAAAAGATCGAGCATCTCTTGAGTTGCCGACGTCCGACGAATCGCATACCCCGCAACAAAACCGGGCATAATGGCGCAATCGTAGAAAACCCACCTCGGCATTGGCATACCTGACGCCGCAAAGGCCTTGCCTTCGAGCCGAATGATTTGGTCAGCAAAATCGACTTCATCCATTCGCAAAGGATTTTTAATGATCGGCGCCCGATTGAACCAGCCCAGCTCATGATAATGGCCCGGTCGTGCTATCGAGTTTTCGGGGCGCATGTAAACGTAGGGGCAGATGTCGGGGTTTTTAAGCCAATCTAAGCGAGGATTTTTCTCTAGAACATTCATCTGAGCGCCCCCTCGAGTTGTTCTCTTTCTGACGCCACCGAAAAATGATCGCTCAGCGGCCCCTTCATCAGATTTTGGGCGCACATGATTTCAAGCATCTCGAGGAGGCCCTTCCAGCAGCCCATAAAATCATACAGAACGATAGGCGCCTTAACCTCTTTGAGACTTCTTAGGGCCATCACCGAGAATAGTTCATCTAAGGTTCCCACTCCGCCCGGCAACACCAAAAAGCGATCGGCCATTTCTATCATTTTAGATTTTCTCTCAGCCAGTCCCTTGACTCGCTCGATGTGGTTCAATTCTTTTGCCACGATATGCAACATAAAATCCATTTCAGGAACAACACCATAGAGCTGCCCACCGCCTGCGCGAACCCCCCTAGCCAGAGCACCCATACACCCTACATTCGCGCCGCCGTAAACGACCTCGTAACCCCACTCGGCAAGCGAGCGCCCCACCATTTCTGACTCTTCAATCAAAAATGGGCTCACCGATTCACTAGAGCTACAAAAAACTGTGACTTTCATTACGTCGATGTCGGACTGATCATGGTTTCGGGCCGAACCAATTCATCAAACTTGGCCGCGTCCATTAGGCCTAGTCGTATAGCCTCTTCTTTTAGGGTCGTGCCGCGCTCCCAGGCCGACTTGGCAATTTTGGCCGCATTGTCATAGCCAATATGGGGATTCAAGGCCGTCACTAACATTAAGCTGTTATCTAAATGTTTTTTGATTTGCTCCTTATTGGCCTTAACTCCGCTTACACAATTTTCACGGAAAGACTCGCAAGCGTCGGCAAGCAGCCGAATCGAATTGAGCACGTTGAAAACAATCAAGGGTTTGAACACATTGAGTTCAAAGTGCCCAGTGCTCCCGCCGACAGCCACCGCCATATCATTGCCAATCACTTGGGCGCAGACCATAGTCATGGCCTCACTTTGAGTGGGGTTGACTTTACCGGGCATAATTGAGCTGCCTGGTTCATTAGCTGGCAGAATCAATTCACCGATACCGCAGCGAGGCCCGCTTCCCAGCAATCTAAAGTCATTTGCAATTTTCATAAGACTGCAGCTCAGCGTCTTTAGTGTACCCGAGAGCTGCACAAGTGCATCATGAGCCGCCAAAGCCGCAAATTTGTTGGGCGCGCTCACAAAGGGCAATTTGGTTTCATCGGCAATCTTTTTAGCCGCCAGCACCGCGAAACTAGGATGGGTATTGAGGCCCGTACCGACGGCCGTTCCGCCAAGCGCCAACTCATACACATGAGCCAAGCTTGCCGAAATTCGCTCTTCATTTTGTTCGAGCTGGGTCACATACCCTGAAAACTCTTGCTCAAGTGTCAAAGGCGTGGCGTCCATTAAATGAGTTCGACCGATCTTGACGAGGCCACTAAACTCAGCGGCCTTAGCGGCAAGTGACTCTCTGAGCTGTGCAAGATTGGGCAACAACTGATGTCGAACTTGTTCAGCGACTGCAATATGCATCGCCGTAGGGAAAGTGTCGTTGGAACTCTGAGCTTTATTGACATCATCATTCGGGTGTATCGATTTATCGCCAAGCTTTCCGCCGCCAATTTGAATGGCCCGATTCGCGATGACCTCATTGGCGTTCATATTGGTTTGAGTTCCACTTCCGGTCTGCCAAACGACAAGCGGAAATTCGCTGTCCCACTTGCCCTCGATCACCTCGTTTGCGGCCTTCACAATGGCCTCGGCCCGATCTTGAGGCAAGAGCCCCAGCTCTTGATTGGCTAGTGCTGCGCACTTTTTTAGCACGCCCAACGCTCGAATCATCTCGCGCGGAAAATGATCTTTACCAATGCGAAAGTTCTCGATAGAGCGTTGAGTTTGTGCTCCCCACAATCTCTCGCTTGGCACCTGAATTTCACCCATGCTGTCTTTTTCAATACGAAATGCCACTGTGTATTCACCTCTTTGATTTAGATGATTGAATTTAGTCGACTTTTTACCAAGGTAGCACCCAAAAGTTGGACTTGTGCAGCGCTTTCAGATAGTTTCAGCCAGGCATGCGCTATTGGCTAATGAAATCTGAACCTGAAGTGTTCTCTATTGATCATTTGAAACGCCTCCAAACCTCTATTTGGGACGGAGTCAGAAATTACCAAGCCAGAAATTTTATGATGAATGATATGAAGGTGGGCGACCAAATTTTATTCTATCATTCTAACGCCAATCCGCCGGGGGTTGCTGGACTTGCCGAGGTGAGTCGCCTTGCCGAGCCAGATCCATCGCAATTCAATAAAAAATCAGAGTACTTCGAACCCAGGGCCAGCAAAGAAAAACCCGTGTGGTTTGCCGTCGAAGTTCGCTTTAATGAAAAATTTGACACACTTGTTAGCCTGAATGACTTGCGAGAAAACAAAAAACTAGAGGGCATGCTCGTCGTGCGCCCAGGTCAAAGACTTTCGATTCAGCCAGTTGATCCCGGCCAATTTGAGGAAGTGCTCAAGATGGTGAAACGATGAGCTGCGCTTGGGTTCAACTCGCTCCAATGGAGGGAGTTCTCGATTCGATATTTCGTGAGCTTTTAAACGAAATAGGCGGAATAGATTTGATGGTCACTGAGTTTTTGCGGGTCACAGATCGAGCCGCGCCCTTAACTTCAATTCGAAAGATCTATCCTGAAATCGACAATGGTGGAACGTGCAACGCTGGCGCACCAGTTTACCTGCAGCTATTAGGGGGACAGCCCGGCCCGATGGCTGAAACAGCGGGCCTTGCGGCCGCTCACGGCGCCAAAGGAATCGATTTGAACTTTGGCTGCCCGGCCAAAACTGTCAATCGCCATGACGGCGGGGCCGTATTGCTGCGAAATCCTGAGCGCGTGCTTCGCATCAGCCGAGCCGTTAGACAGGCTGTGTCAGCTGACATCCCAGTGACCGTGAAAATTCGCCTAGGTTGCGAAGACAAATCACTCGCGCGCGAAATTGCGTTGGCCGCTGCCGAATCGGGCGCGAAGAGTTTGGTTGTGCATGCCCGCACAAAAACCGATGGCTACAAAAGGCCGGCGCACTGGTACGTTCTCAATTGGCTAAAGAAAGATTTGCCAATCCCGGTAATTGCCAATGGCGACATACATTCCAAACTAGATTTTGATCGCTGTTTTTCAATTACGGGCTTGAGCCGGGTTGCGATTGGGCGCGGCCTCGTGCAAACGCCCAATCTTGGCCGCATTTTGAAAGGTCATTCGGGTCAAGAATTGGACCGGGGTGAATTCTTGCTCAAATTCTTCAATCGATACATTGATAAAAGGGGTGACCGAATGGCGCTTTTGCGCCTCAAGCAGCTGATGCGCTATTGGGCTGAGCTAGACGATGTCAGCTTTTTTCTTTTCAATCAAATCAAGCTCTTTGATAGCGCAAACTCAGCCCTAGCAATACTCAAGTTGGCAAAAAAGTGGTACACAGATGCTGAAAACTCAAGCAAGGAGACCAAATGGCAAAATTTGAAGTGTACACCTGGTCCAACTGCCCTTACTGCGATCGAGC
>JBGSQJ010000241.1:0-2034 GCA_041738165.1 Bdellovibrionales bacterium | reverse complement strand
ATCACCTCTTTCTCCCCTAATATTTCCAAGGGATCTTCGGGATCGATTTATTAAAGAAACCCTGCAGGAAACCCAACACTTGAAAAGTGAACTTAATCAAAGCACGTTCACAGAGCTTGAGAGTATTTTAGACAAAAAATGTTGGCCGCAAATGTGACCGTGTCGAGTCGCTCAGTTTGGACTAACGAAGAACTCTCGAAAATCGAACAGCTCAAGCAAACGGCAACAGCCCATGCCGAGAGCGTCGATGTTGTGGCCATGGCCGCCTCAGCAACGTCGTCTAGACTCGTTCAAGTGCGATTTGTATCGCGAGATTACCCCCTGTTTGGTGACCTGATCGGCGCGAGTTCTCCTGATCAGATTGTGAATATGAGGGAGAACCTTGATGAGAATTCCGTTTGGGTCGATTCAGATCTTCTTGTCGTACTTGGACTCGAACAAGGTGATGAGCTCAAAATTGGAGACCTGAAGTTAAAGGTCGCGGGACATACAACCAAAGACTCGACTCAGTCGTTTCGTTTTGCCGGATTCTTACCCAGGGTCTATGTCGACCTGGGCCACCTTGAAGATTCAAATTTAGTTCGCTCGGGCTCCACACTGACCAACACCGTTTACTTCGCTTCATCCGACAGTGAAGAGTTGATCTCTAAGGCCGAGACCTGGCTACCTGACCCAGCCATTCGCATTCAAACTCCAGAAGATCTACAAAGCGGCGCACTTCGGGTTTTCACCAGGCTCTTTGATTTTCTAGGACTCATTGGTCTGAGCTCTTTACTGCTGGGTTGGGTGGGAGTTTATTTTTTGTTTCAAAGGTGGCTGCAAATGGAACGCAGCAGTTTGGGAATATTAAGGTGCCTCGGCTACGACCCAAAAGCCGCGTTCGCTCTGATTCAACTTAAACTGGCTCTCACAACGGGAATGGCATCTCTCATTGCGGGCCTAGCCGCTTGGTTTATAGCCTCAGCATTGGCCAAGGCCTTTCAAAACGTATTGCCAACTGAATTGGCACTAAACTGGACACTTGCCAGTTCAGCTTTGCTGGTGACCATGGGGCCACTCAGCGCTGTCGCTCTTTCTTGGTTGCCAGCACTTTCAATGGCCAAAGAGTCGGGGCTTGAACTGCTTTCGCAGGCTGAGCCCAGGTCGCTCAGCACTAAGCAGAAAATTCAGCAGTTGGTCTGGCTCGCGCTTATTTTGATCAGCTTAGCCTGGCTTCAAACCGAGAGCGTCAAAACCGTTGCCTCTTTTATTTCGGCGATTCTGGTCGCAACCCTAGGAGTATATGGGTTCACTGAAGTGCTATTAAGAGCGAGCGCTTGGCTAAAGACCAAATCACAGGGGTGGCAGACGAGCGTGGTTGTTGGTCAATGGGTCCACCGCCGAAGCGCGACCACGCTTATTGTTCTCGTCAGCGCACTATCGATCATGCTCTCACAACTTCTGCCGCATATTAAAGCCTCGCTCCTCGCTGAACTTAGCGAATCCGAGGGCGTGCAAAGGCCCGCTCTCTTTATTGTCGATATTCAAGACGAACAAATTGCAGAGGTACAAAAGTCGCTCGCAAATATGGGCGTTGAGACGTCCGACCAAGCCCCGATGATTCGGGCGCGCATTTTAAAAATCAATAAAGAGGCCTATGAGCGAGTCGATTCTAAAAATCAACTGACTCGTGAAGATGAGCAAGACGCCAGGTTTCGCAACCGCGGCGTCAATCTTTCTTTCCGCAAAACTCTCTCACCTGGCGATGAGGTTGTTGAAGGCAAAGAGTGGAACAAAATGACCTCTGATCCCGCCGAAGTTTCAATAGAAAAAAGCTTCGCTAAGAGAATTGGCCTAAATCTTGGTGATAAGCTTTTGTTTGACGTTCAAGGCGTCGAATTTTCGGCAATCGTGGCGAACTTAAGAGAAATTCGTTGGACGAGATTTGAACCTGGTTTTTTTATTCAGTTTACAGATGGCGTGATCAACGACGCACCTAAGACATGGGTGCTCACCACCCGGCCCAGTTTAAAAATCAGCAGTTTGGAGGTGCAA
>JBGSQJ010000303.1:0-2607 GCA_041738165.1 Bdellovibrionales bacterium | reverse complement strand
TGGGTTTGTGAGATTCAAGATGCTTTTTTAAGAAATTCATCGTGAGTCCCGTGTCGACAATGTCTTCAACAACAATCACGTGGCGATCACGAATCGAGCGGCTGAGGTCCAAATTGATCTTCACGTCTCCAGTTGAGCTGGCGCCGTGATAAGAAGAAAGCCCGCAAAAATCACAAGTGATGTCGGTGTCTACGGCTCGAATTAAATCGGCGTAAAACATAAAAGAGCCTTTGAGCACAGCGACCATCACCGGAGTTTGGCCTTTGAATCGGTCCGTCAACTCGGCGCCGATCTCGGTGATTCTCTTTTGAATCTTCTCTTCAGATATAAAGGGCGATAGTCGCATAGAATCCATAGGCCTCACCTTGTCAAATGGCCTCAAAGTCTAGGATACTTGGCGGCAAATCGCAAACTCTATGGAGGCATAGCGTATGGCAAAAACGAAAATACCTGAGCCTGGCGACAAGGCTCCTGGCTTTAAGCTCCCGGCCACTACAGGTGGGGAAGTGTCACTGAAGTCTCTCGCGGGGCGTTGGGTGGTTTTGTATTTTTACCCCCGAGACGCAACTCCGGGCTGCACACAAGAGGGGCACGATTTTTCAAAGCTCATTGGAAAATTCAGGGCGCTTGGGGCTGAGGTTTTTGGCGTTTCTCGGGATTCTTTGGCTTCGCATGAAAAATTCAAGAGCAAACAAAAATACAGTGTCGAGTTGATCAGCGATGAAGCTGAGGAGCTTTGCCAGGCCTTGGGTGTGATGAAACTCAAAAACATGTATGGCAAAAAGGTGAGGGGCATTGAGCGATCCACCTTCGTGATTGATCCAAAAGGTAAAATCACGAAAGAGTGGCGCGGAGTTAAAGTTTCAGGCCATGCCAGCGAGGTGCTGGATTATCTAAATGAGGTCGCCAAGTGATTCAAGACGAGCTACGGAGCTGGCAAGATTTGAATAAGTCCGACCCACTCGGTTAGGCCGCTGCGATACTCATTCGAAGAAACAACGCTCCAGGGCCCGTCGCCGGAGCTTGCCACCGTTTCTGGGCGCACATTTCGCACCGGAGGTTCAAGAACGATAGCCAAAAGATGTTTGCCCTTGAGCGTGGTTACTCCGCTCAAAGCGACTTCTGAGACCGTACTTTGACCTGCCGTTTCGCTTTCTATAGGAAGCACAATTTGGGACTCAAAGCGCAAGTTAAGTTGTTCTCTTTCTTTTTCTTCAATCCAAAGAAAGAATCCAAATTGAATTCGGTTCGAGAGCCCGGCGGGGCTTTCGATAGATAGTTGAGTCGAAGTTGCAAGGTCCACATAGCGGGGCATAGTCACGCGCGCCGAGTCTTTGGTGATCAAGCTCAGCATTTTTTCACCGTTAGAGAAGAGATAAGCTCTTCCGCTACCGCTCTCGCCGATTTTTTCTGCGGTTTGAATCAATGACACCAGCAATTCTCGAGGGACTTCCCAAAACCCAAGCTCGAGCCGTGTGTATTCGATGACCGGAGCCACGACATTTTTTTTGGGCTCGTCCGATGGGGCGATTCGGCTCTCCAATGCCGTGGTGAGCTCAGAGTCGTCATTGGCGTCAATGACTTTGTCACCGGTCACGGGCACCTGGAGGTCCTTATCAGTTGGAACCACGATGGCATTGGATTTAGGCTTAGGTTGAACCTCCGCTTGACGAGACGATAGGGGCGTGTCGAATAGACCCTTGACCTCTTGACCCACCAATTCGCGTTGCGAGTAGACGATGTATCCTGAGACCACCAAAACCACGATCAATATTAGACCTAAGGGCAGGTTCGGATTTTGAGCAAGGCGTTGAAAAAGGGGTTTTGGGCGCTTTTGATACTGCTCGATATCGAGTCCACATTTGGCGCAGAATCTGTCTTCAGGCTGAGCGAAGCCGCAGCGCGGGCAGTCTATCATATTCATATTAGGACTAGGCTAACATTCAATCCAATTTTCATGCTACTTGTTTTGTATGCACATACCCGTGATGCTCGACGAGGTTCTGGCTATAGCCGGTGAAATCGAACCTAAACAAATTTTAGACGCCACTTTCGGACGAGGTGGGCACACACGCGGATTTCTTGAAAAGTTCCCTACTTCGCGAGTGGTGGCCATTGATCAAGACCGCGACGCCATTGAGTTTGGCACCCAAAATTTTGAACGTGAAATTCGTGAAAGTCGGCTTTGTCTTCAGCATTTAAGTTTTCACAATCTTGAGAAACTAACTGAAAAGCCAGTGGCTGGGTTCGATATGGCTCTTGTTGATTTAGGGGTCAGCTCACCCCAGCTAGATAACCCTCAGCGTGGATTTAGTTTTTATCACGACGGTCCTCTGGATATGCGTATGAATCAGCTCCAGGGTGAAACTGCCGCGGATATTGTCAACGGGTGGCCGGCGCAAGATCTCGTGGATTTGTTTAAAACTTTGGGTGAAATTCATAGGCCTCAACGCGTAGTCAGCGAGATTTTGAAAAAACGCGAGGATTCACCATTTGAGACCACTCTTCAACTCTCTCAGCTTATTGAAAGAGTCGATGGATGGAGGCGAAAGGGGCATCATCCGGCCACAACCTATTTTTTAGCATTAAGAATGTTTGTGAACGCTG
>JBGSQJ010000198.1:0-2516 GCA_041738165.1 Bdellovibrionales bacterium | reverse complement strand
GCAATGAGCACAGCAAAAGCACAAAGTCTCAGTCTTTTGGGCTTAAGCCTGTTTCGCAGCGGGCTTTACTTTTTAGAATCCATTCCTCTGTCCATTGCTAGTCGGCACTTAGTACATCCAAAAATCGAACCTCCAACCCCTGATGAACTCAAAGTCATGTGGTCGCATATCTATAAACTCCACGAAGCTGAAGCCCAGGATATCGCGGCAGGTGTGTATGGGTTTAGGGCGCTGCAAATGTCGGCACCATTTAAACATGGGTTGAGATTTGCTGAGATTTTAGGTGATGGCATTCGCGTTTTGTGGCGAAAGCGAAAAAACAGAAACAAAGAATTTTCTGAGCAGGCCATGAAGGCGGCTGAGGGTTTACCCGAATATTATGTTCGCAATTTTCACTTTCAAACTGACGGATATTTGAGTGAGGCTTCGGCCAAGCTTTATGATCATCAAGTCGAGATCTTGTTTGCAGGAGCTGCTGGTGCGATGCGAAGGCGAATTCTGCCGGTTCTGCGAGAAGCTCATCAAGGGGATTGGTTGGAGCTAGGCTGCGGAGCTGCAACTGCGACGGGGCCTGTGGTTGAGACCTTTAGTAAGTCCAAGGTGACTGCGCTCGACTTAAGCGCTCCCTACTTGAAAATCGCGGGTGAGCGTCTTCGCGCCTACAACAATGTTGGGTTTCTTCAGGGCGATGCTACAGATCTAAAGTTTAAAGACAATTCATTTGAGGCGGTCTATTCGGTTTACCTCCCCCACGAACTTCCAAAAACTGAGCGGGCAAAACTCATGGCCGAGGCCTTTCGCGTTGTGAAACCTGGCGGGCTCGTGGTGATCGCGGACTCCTTGCAGCTTGGCGATACCCCAGAGCTCGAGTGGGCGCTCGATCGATTCCCTAAAACTTACCACGAGCCATTTTATCGTGACTACACACGTGATCCTCTAGAGAAACTCATGCAGAAGCATACCACGGCCGAAGTGCATGTTCAGACCTGGCTTTTTACAAAAATAGTCTTCGCCAAAAAAACCGTTAGGGTTTAGCAGACGGCCAATTGCAGAGGCCGCAGCCCATTGGCGCACAGCCATAACAAAATCTTTGCAAGCCATATCGCCGGTCTTGCTCTATGGTGACCGTCACGTCATAAATGAAGTCGTTTTTGACGAATGGGGAAATTGACGGGGGGATTTATGAGCATCGCAAGATGGGCTCTTTTAGGGACATTTTTACTAATTGGATCGGGCGGCTGGGCCCAAACATCAGCGCTCAAAGGCGTTTTGAAAAATAAAAAGTTTGGCGTGGATGAGAAAATCACCGACATGGAGCTCAAGGCCCAAGGCGGATCGCTTTCTCGCTACAGTTTGAAATTTGATCTTTCGTATTCGGGGCCACCTGTAGGAGACCTTTCTGATCCAGAAGTTCCGAACCCCGACAATCGGCCCAGGGTCAACCGCACAAGCCTTGGTGGCTCAATGGGCGGGCGATACCGCATCGATGAGCGGTCGGCCCTCAACGCCAACACGGGATTGAGATGGTTTTCGCCCTATCATCAAGTGAGCGGGCAAAGGGTAGAAAAGCCAAAGGGTGAAAAAGATTATGAGCTCTCTAATCCTTCGATGTCTTATGATCGCACCTATTCTTGGCTGGGTACACAAATGCGCTCAAGCGCCGGGGCCAGCGTGACCACACAAGAGTATTATTTAGATAGAGCTCAGATGGGATCGCTTGGTCTATCTCAGTCGGCCAAATACTACTTTCAACCCTCTAGGTGGGTAGCGAGTATGCTCACAAATCTCGACTTTTACGCCTACGATCGAGACTTTGAATTTACGGATGGAAGAGTGTCGAATTACTATATTTCGTTGATTCCCGGGCTTGAGTACAAATTCATGGACAACTTGCACGCCGTGACTTCTGTGGCCTATAGCTTTGCCAACCTTAGGCAGGACGGTAGCTGGTGGCGCTGGGACGATCAGCAGCCCACGCAGCGACTGGGGCTGGGGTGGGGGATTTCTCGTAAGGTATATTTCAATCCTTATTTGAATTTCTTCACAGAGCGGCCTGCGATTAAGACGACTTCGCTGAGTTTTAGAACAGTCTTTTCAGTTTTTTAAACCTGGAAGCGCGGCGAGAAGTCCGTTAAGAATAAACTGAACGGCAATCGAAGCCAAAATCAATCCCATGATTCGCGTGGTGACGTTCATGCCCGTTGCGCCGAGCAGCCGCGCGATCTTATGACCTTGAGAAAGAACCAAATACGAGATGAACATCGTTGCGAGTATCGACAGATAGACCATCGAGTGTTCAATTGGACCCTTTGCTCGATCCACTAATATAAATACGGTAGCGATGCTTCCAGGTCCGCTGAGCAGTGGAATAGCCAGAGGAAAGACCGCCACATCATCTTTGAGAACCCCTTCGGCCCGCTCTTCCGAGGTCGCTTTCGCTCTGGACTCGCGAGCGTTGATCATATCAATGGCGACCAAAAACAGCATGACTCCGCCCGCGATTTTGAGGGCTGGGA
>JBGSQJ010000181.1:0-4765 GCA_041738165.1 Bdellovibrionales bacterium | reverse complement strand
GGCTGAAATTGGGCGTTTTCAAGACGGAAATTTTGACGTGCTCTACCTCCCGGCCGTCATTGTTTACCTGTTTATGTCGACTCTCGTCGTGGCATTTATTTTGCCAAAGTTGGCGGTGGACAGCTCCATGTTCAAAGTATTTTTCACTGGTGGTCTGGCAGGTTTGCTGGTCTATGGAATCTTTGACATGACCAATATGGCGATTCTCAATAAGTACCCTTTGCCGTTCGCATTGGCCGATATGGCCTGGGGGTCAGTGCTGTTTGGAGTGGTCACTTACCTGGCCCACAAATTTGGCTAAAGAATCTCACTGGACAATAACCTAGCAACTTGAGTTCCAAAAAGAAAAACAGATTTTAACTCATTATCTTGAGAAATCCCGAGGTTAGGTTGGGCTAGTTCGATCTTTAGTTTGTTAAGAAAATCCAATTTTGAGCCGACCAATGATTCAGAGAGGAACACTTTTTTATGGATAATAAGGTGTCGCGAGAAAGTCATGGTCGATTTCAAACAGGTTTGGTCTTGCTCGCCCTGCTCGCTTTGGTTACATCACTCTCGTGTAGTGATAACGTAATTCTCAACGAAGCTCTCATAACAAATGAAACCGTCGCAACTCCTGTTTCTGGCAACGTAACATCCGGAGATATTTTTATTGTTTCGGGTGGCGCTGTGGCGTCGACCGCTAGCCCTTACCCCATCCATAGCATCACTCAATGGAGCGCCGCCGGCGCTTTCATTCGCACGATTGCCCTGGCGCCAAGCGTTTCGACCTACTATTACGGTCTAGACCTTAATGTGGCCGGCACCGAACTTTTTTACACGGTCGACACGGTCGACCGCATAGAGAAAGTGGACCTCTCAACACTCGTGACCACAACTCATATACTCGATGCCGGTCTTACGGGCACGACAATGAGAGCCATGGCTGTGCTTAGCGATGGTTCGGTTGTGGCCGCCGAATCTACGACTTCAGTTGAAAAATTCGGTTCAGATTTGGTGCGTGTGACTGCGAACTTTCCGATCACGTTGACCGCAACCATCAATAGCATCAAAAGAATTTCTGGAAACAGATTTGTGATCTTGACGTCGGGTGGGGTTGACACTCCAAAAGTCTATAACAACGATGGTACCGCCGTTACGACTCTGACAGGTCTTGGATGCGGCAATAACTGTGACCCCTATGATATTGTGGAGCTCACCGATGGACGATTTGTGGTGAGCTACCAGCTTGCGGCTTACCAAAGTCTAGAGCTTTTCAATTCGAGTTTCACCTATGTGGGGCAGCTTTACAAAAGTTCGTCGGATCTATTGATGCCTGGGGCGCTAGCCCTTTTGAACAATGGGAATATCTTGGCTTGCACAAGCGCTCTCAATACCTGTGAAGAGATTTCGGTGAGCGGAAATACGGGATCTCGCGTTGGCACAAGAGCCCTGATCTCAGATGCGTCACTTATGCGCCAGCCGGTCTCGGTGGTTGTTGCGCCATGATTAGTAACGTCTCTTTGTGCATTACGATTTTCGCGCTGATGGCCGCAGGCCTAGCCGCCAACGCACAGAGGGCAGATGTGAGTGGTTCTGGTCTACCTTGGGAGTCTTCGCTCAATATCAGCCCGAAACTGAAATACACAACCGCCAGTATCTTTGGCCAGGGCTCGGTTCCGAGCTATAAAGGTACGGCTTATGGAGCTGAGCTTGAATACGTCATTGGAACTCCGTCATTTTCAGTTGGGCCCTACGTCGAGTATGTGGACACCAAGCTTGAAAATACGGGTAGCAGCTCGGCACAGTCTGAATCTCTCGAAGGAACCTTTGCATCATTGGGTATAAAGCTTTATACCTCATATACCTATTTGAAGGCTGGCGGATCGCAATTGCGGCTCAAAGACCGCGCTGAGGGCACAGTGAATAACACCAAATCCCTCTCGAGCGATGGCGTTGAGCTAGGTGCAGGTTTAAACTACGCGGTAAGTAAAAACCTAGCGGTCAGTCTTGGGCTTGATCTCGCCTACTTCAAACTTGAGCCCGCAGACAATCCGATTACGACTCGCCACGATTACATGAGCTATTCATTTGTGCTCGGAATTCGCTTCAGTGTTCCCTCGGGCTCAAAGAAGTAAAAAATGTCTGGTGATTTGGTTTATGCAATCGACTTTGGAACCTCGAATTCTCTTTTGGCCGCCGCAGATGGTGTGAAAGTTATCGCACCTATTCCGCTTGATTCTACCAACCATGATCCCACGGTGATGAGAAGCACCATGTATTTTTCAAACAGCGGTCTTATGCGCTTTGGTCAAGACGCAATTCAAAAGTACATTGAAGAGAGCGGTGAAGGCCGCTTTATTCGCTCTATTAAAAAATTTTTGCCGGCGCGCAGTTTCACTAACACGCAAATTGGACCCAAGTACTACAATCTCGAAAACCTAATTGGTTGTTTTTTACGTGAAATGAAAGAACGTGCTGACCGGCACTTTGGTCAAACGGCTAAAACCGTCGTGCTGGGGCGGCCAGCAAGATTTTCAGCAGATAGCGCCGAAGAGAACTTGGCCGAGCAGCGCTTAAAAAATGCGGCGCTTGAGGCCGGTTTTGAACAGGTACATTTCTTTGCCGAACCCTTGGCGGCGGCGTTTGACTATCGCAAAAATCTTAAAAGTGAAAAATTGGTTTTGATTGTCGATTTGGGCGGAGGAACCTCAGATTTTACAGTCATCAAGCTAAAACCGAAAGGATTTGACCCAAAGGACGTCTTGGGTCTTGGCGGCATATCGGTTGCGGGCGATGCGCTCGATGGAACCATCATGTTACAGAAGATCGCGCCCTACTTTGGCTCGAACCTAAAATACAAACTTGCCTTGAGTTCCAACGTTCTAGAGATGCCGCCGCTTTTGAAATTCAAGTTGATGTCGCCTGCCGATATCACCTTGATGTCAAAAACTGACATTATGCAGTTTTTAAACGAGGTTAAAAAGTGCACATTGAATCCATCTGACGAGCACAAGCTCACGCAGCTTTTTGAACTGATCAGCGACAATTTAGGCTTTAAACTCTTTGACGAGATTGAGACGTGCAAACGGATGGCCTGTACAGATGGTCTAGGGCGGTTTAGGTTTCACGAGCATAAAATCAACATCGATGAGTCGTTGAACTACAAAGAGTTCTCTGAAATGGCGCAAGAGAAAATTGAGGCGATTTTTGCCACGCTCGATGAGGTCGTTGCCATGGCCGGGGTCACGAATGGGGATGTGGATCTAATTTGTTGCACAGGCGGTACAGCCAAGGTCCCCGATGTGAGAGAGCATCTGCTTCGACGCTTTGGGCAAGAAAAAATTCAGACCCTTGAGAGCTTTCATTCGGTGATTCAAGGGCTAGCGGAGCGGGCCCATGACCTGGCTTCCGCTTAGTCCAGTCTTCACTTCTGTAAAGAAATAGGTTTTCATAGAGAGTATGAGCCTTATTGAGTGGGATGACGCCATTTTTTCTGTTGGAATCAGCAAGATCGATGAACAGCATAAACAGCTGATAGGTTTGATCAATGCCCTTCATTCAGCAAAAGTGTCTACAGACAAAAATTACCTCGATCGAGTTTTTTCGACTTTGATTTTGTACACACAAAATCATTTTCATGATGAGGAGAGGATGCTGGCAAAAATGCATTGGCCAAAACTGAGTCTGCACCATGCCCAACATGAGCGGTTCATAAAATCGGTCACAGAAATGAAGGCCAAGTTTGAAGAACGGGGCAGCACGCCTGAACTTTTAGAGAAATTGACTCATTTTTTAAAAGACTGGATCACCCAGCACATACTGGTTGAAGACAAAGAGTATGGCGAGTACCTGACCAGCTGAATTCGGGTTTATGCCATTTGATCTGGAAACCTCAATACAAATCGAGTGTGGGCTGAGGTTTTATCGAGCGACAATGAGCCGCCATGTTCTCCGACGATTCGAGACGAGATGCTAAGTCCTAGGCCTGTGCCTTTGAGACTCGGCTTGGTGGTGAAAAAGGGATTAAAGATTTGGGCTGCCAACTCCTCTGGAATTCCTGGCCCAGAGTCTGTCACGGCGATCACAGTTTCATTTTCTACTTTGAACCCTTCAATGCGAATCCAACTGCTTTCGAGTGATTCAACCGCATCAACAGAGTTGCTGATGAGATTGAGCAGAACTTGACTGATTTGAGTGGCTCGACAATTTATGATCAGTGGCTTTTCAATTTGGCAGGTGACTTTGATTCCGCTGTATTTGATTCGCTCAGCACAAAGCTGAAGGGTTTCGCCCACAATGACCTCAACCTCTACGGGCAAAAGCTTGTCATTTTCACCAATTCGAGCAAAAGATCTCAAGCCTTTGATAATTCGTATAAGGCGATCAGTCACCTCGACGACGTTTTTGGCATATTGCGAAGCTTTCTCAACGGTGAGTTGTCCCTGACTTTCAAGGGCAAGTAAATGCGTGGTGCGGCCATAAATTATGGCAAGTGGATTGTTAATCTCGTGGGCCAAACCGCTGGCCATTTCTCCAAGTGAACTCAGTTTTTGATTTTCAATCATCAAAGAGCGTTGGTATTCGATCAACTCGTGGTTTTTGTAAGATTCAGAGACGTCCTGCAGGACCCATATTTTGAAAATCTGACCTTCAGATTCCACCTGATCTAAAGTGAGCTCAAGGTGGGGTCCATCGGGCACTAGGTAGAGGCAGGTGGCATTTTTGTCTAGGTCCTCGTTTTCAGCCCAAGAGAGGACTTCTCGCCAATTTGGCGCTAGAAGGT
>JBGSQJ010000125.1:0-1560 GCA_041738165.1 Bdellovibrionales bacterium | reverse complement strand
AGTCAGAGCCGTCTTGCTTCAAGATTTTTCGAGCTTCCCTGAGTTCGAATAGTAAAACCCAAGTTCGCGCTGAATCTCAGAAGGCAGCACAGGAAGCTTGGATCTCGGTACAAAAAAAGTTGTTAGCTGAAAGAAATCCTGAAAAATCTTGTGCTTCTCGGTCGAGTCTTTCAAATACTCATGGCCGCTCGATCCGCCGGTACCCACCCTAGAGCCCAGCATTCTTTTGGCCATAAGTGCATGTCTGTAGCGCCAAGTGGTGAGCCATTCATCAATGTCTTGGATGGCCGTTAGCAAACGAAAGGGGAGTTGAAGGACCGGTTGATCGCGGTAGAGTTGAATCAAAAGCGCGGCATGGGTGGCTTTGTAGGAGAGTCGCCACTTTCCTTCGCCTCGCGCGGTTTGGTAGGCGTCTTCATCAAACAGAGCCGCAAAGTTTTTCAATGTCTCATTGAGAATTTTTTGATTTCGGCCTTTGTCGGCAGCTGAAAGAACCGGGTTGCCATCAATGATTTGAAGCTCTTCTTTGAGCGAAGTTTCAACAGTTGTTTTGTAGACCTGCCAAAAATCAAAACCTTGCATCGAAAGAAAGGGGGTTCTCTCTAGCCAGGCTTCAATGCATGTGAATAGAGAAGGCTCTTTTTCTAGATCTGTTGTCGGCATTTGGTGTTCAGGCTTCAAACTCTTGTAGTACTCGGACTCGTTGTATTTGAGGCGATCTTCGCGCTTAAGGCCAAGTTTGATTTCGAGCTGGCGAAATTGCTGACTTTGAAAACCTGAGGCCGGAATAAGTAAATCGCGAAATTCTAAAAAGTCGAGTGGGGTCATGGTTTCCATTATGCGAACCTGATCGACTAAGAGCTTTTGGATTTCGACGACTCTTTGCAAACGCGCCACAATCAGATCCATTTGGCGCTCATCGATTTTGGCCTGAGAGAACACTTCGAGCACCGAACCCACTTCGGTAAGAATTTGTTTGAACCAGAGCTCGTAGACTTGGTGAACGATGATAAAAAGCATTTCATCGTGAGCCGGCTTGCCGGTCTTGGCGCTTTCGAGTTTTTGACAGCTGAGCAGCCGATCGATTTCAAGGTAATCGTGGTAATTCATCTTTTGGCCTCCTCAATGGCTTTTACCAGTTGATCGCTCCATTCGGGCTTCCAGTCCCAGCTGATCATCCACCTGGCGACTCTATTGGGTTCATCCCAGATGTAAAAGAAAAACTGATCACGTAGAGATTTCATCAGTGGTTTTGGCATTTTGACAAAAAGGGCATTGCTCTCAACGGGGTAAACAACCTGGATATCTGAAAATGCTTTTATTTTCTCTTCGAGGGCTTTGGCCTGAGTGTGTACGTGCTTGGCAATCTCCAAATAGAGATCGCCCTTTAGGTAGGCGTTTAATTGAGCGGCCAAGAACCTCGATTTGCTCGGAAGCTGAAGGGCTTGCTTGCGTCTGAATTTGAAATCACGTTTTAGGTCATCGTTAAATAAGATGACCAATTCAGCGCCTAAGAGTCCGTTTTTTGTTCCGCCAAAAGAGAGCGCATCGACGCCTGAT
>JBGSQJ010000096.1:0-7647 GCA_041738165.1 Bdellovibrionales bacterium | reverse complement strand
GGCTGAAGGGCTCTAAATAAAATGCGCCTAGACCTAGCTCGGTGATCGGGCCGCGGGCCATATTTTTTAAGTGCTTTCCTTACCAAAAGCCCTTTCGCGGGCATTTGAGCCACTTCAAAGCCAAGGATAAGCCTCGTGTATTTCTCAACGGCTAGTGTGATCGAGAGGGGCTTACATTTTGAGTGCTCAAAAGTCTCCATATCGTCAAATTGAAGCTCATTAACTTTTTTGGAGCTTCTAAACTCAATCAGCCAATTGGTCGCGTGAACACTTAAAAACTTCTTTTTTCTCTCAACGGTGATCGGGTTGATATTTAAAAGTCTTGCGCACTCGCGCATCGAGACTCCTGAGCCTAGGAGCCTGAACACCAAGATGTTTTTGCGCCGCTTTTTTTGCCTAAAACAAAGATCAAAGCTCGCTTTTGAAAAATTCTTTCGGCAACTCGTGCAGCGATAGCGCTGAATCCACCGAGAATCAGATGTCCGGTAAAAGCGTCCGGCTTTTACAATTTTAGGTCCGACAGGGGATTGACTCTGGCATCTTGGACATGACGGAAGCATCCTTTACCATTAAAGCAAAAGATGCGCCCACTTACGTCACTCGAGAGTTAGTCTTCAAGCGCAGGCAAGTGGGGCAGTTTTTAAAAAGTATCGATCGCTGGCTCTTCTAATTCGCCATCAGCTGGGGTTTTTCCTAAGCGCTCACCCCTAGGCAGAGAATCGATGAACCTTCCGTGCGGGTCTTGACCATTCATATTCTTTTGAATGAAATCAATTCGCTCGTTGATCTTTTCATCAACTAGCTTGGATCCGTCTGCTGGATTTCGCACGATGCTAGGAGTGATGAAAACCACCAAATTGGTTTTCTTCTTCGTGGTGCTCTTGGATTTGAACAACCACCCAATAATCGGGATATCTCCTAAAACTGGCACCTTTGTGATGTCTTCAGTGTCTTCGTCTTGCATCAAGCCGCCCAGAACGGCCGTGTCGCCGCTATTGACCACGATTTGTGTTTTGATTTTTCGAGTCGAAGTCGCCACCGCGTTTTTGGCAAGTTCTGAAGCCTTCACTTGAGTTTGAGAAATGCCGGCCACCTCTTGATCGATTTTCATTTGTACAGTGTCGGTGTCTGGCGAGATGTACGGCGTGATCGTGAGTTTGGTAGTTACGTTTTCACGCTGAATGCTCGAAGCCACAACGCCGCCCGTGGTGGGGTTGTCACTCTTCGAAACGGGAACTTTTTCGCCCACTTCAATAACAGACTCCTCATTGTCGAGCGCCATAATTTGCGGAGTCGACAAGATATTGCCGTAGGAATTGGTTTTGAGCAGGCGAATCAAGCCAGCCAAGCTCGGCACTTCGATCTCTTGACCAGCAATTGAAATCTTGACCAATCCGCCGCTACCAAAACCCAAGATGGCTCCGCGGTCTCCAGAAGGATTCACCAAAGTGTCAATGCTCTCAGACCCACGAAATCCAATTCGGCCCACGCCTTTGGTGTCAGAGGCGAATTTGTAAACGTCAACGCCCCAAGAAGTTCCGGCGTTCGAACTCATCTCCATGATGATGGTTTTAATAAACACCTGGTCTCTGGCCACGTCGATTTTAGTCAAGAGATTGCGCACGACTTCGTAATCTTGCTTGTTCGCTACGATAATCAAGCTGTTGGTGTTTTTGTCAGCTGAGATTTTAACGTCGCCGCCAAAGATGGCTGTGGCCGCAGGTCCAATTTGCGGTGGCGCGGATCCGCCCGCGGGTCCACCAGGCCGAGCATTGGATTGGTCTTGCGCTTTTTTGGATTCGGCCGCGATGCCGTTTAGGATTTTCTCAACCGCTTCGGCCTCGGCGTGCCTGAGCGAGTAAACAAAAAATCCACCTTGCTCGTCAGCCCGCATGGGGTAGTCAAGGCGAGCGATGAGCTTTCGAATTTTAGAAATTCCGGCCACATTGCCGACGATGATGATCGAGTTCGTACGCTCATCGGGGACGACGAGAGAGTACACTTCAGCACCTGAGCCGCCCGTAGTCGTGGTTTGACCCGCAGGGCGAAATCTGGGAACTCCTGATCTGAAATTGCTCTTGTTGTCATTTTTGTTGATGATTTGATCAACCAAATCGGCAATGTCTTTGGCTCTCGCATTGCGAACACGCACCACTTCCATTTTTTCTTCAAAGCCTGCAACGTCGAGCTCGTCTAAGATCTTCATGATGCGATCTATATTGGCGCCGTAATCCGACACAATCAAAGAGTTGGTGGGAGTGTAGGGGACAAGCTCGCCATCTTTTGAGGTGAGGATGCGCAGCTGTTTGTTCACTTCGTCGGCACTGATGTATTTGAGTTTGATGATTCGAGTGATCATCTGGTCTGCCGTTGGATAGTACGCGCCCGAAAAAGTGTCGATGTTGTCACGCTGTGCGGCTCTCGCCTGTTTGATCTTGTAAAAACCATCACCGGGTACGACGGCTAAGCCGTTGATCGCCAGTGCCGACAAAAAGGCTTTGTAAGCTTCGGCAACCGTGATTCGAGATGGCGCGATGATTGTGATTTTGCCGCGCACCTGCGGGTCGACGATAAAATTTTTGCCCGTCAGTTCAGACATCGCGCGAATCACATCGGCGATGTCGGCGTTGGGATAATCGAAAGATTCGATCATATCTGGGAAATTTTCGTTAGTGATGTCTTCAATTGGCGAGCCCGCTAAATCTTTGCCCGTTTTCTTAGAGACAAAACCTTGTTTGGCTTCAGGAGGGACGGGGATTTGGGCCTGCGCTGTGACCGACAGGCAAATGAAGGCGAGCATCATGCAATGCATGGACTCGTTGATTCGCCTTGTTGATCTGCTTTGATTCTTTGAATTCATAGCCCCCTCCTTGGGTGCGTTTTCACTGAAATGATCCATCATTCCGTAATATTGTAGTTAAAATTCTCCTGCCGGCCATTTCGCTCTACTGAGAGATTGATGCGATTTTCTGTCTTAAGTGCATTGTAAAGTTCCATAGCTTTTGTCGGAGAATTGATATCTTGCCCGTTGACAGATTTGATCACGTCCATGGGTTTGAAGCCGAGTTTTTCATAAATGCTTCCAGGTTGAATCGCGACAAATCGAAAACCTTCGACTCTTCCCCCGCTTCCAGGAATCACATTGGGAACCATTCGAGCTTGTTGCAAGATATTGCCAAGGTCCGAGGTGTATTTTGAGATGTCCGAGCGCTTCATTGCAAAATCAAACTCGCCGGCTTTTTGCACTTCGGTTCCGGGCGGCGCGCTCACTTGCGAACGAAAGCCCACATTTGAATTCGACTCTTGAGGTATCTCGATAAACTCTAACCGGCCATTGTTCAAATTACGAATGATGACTTTTCGTCTTTCGATATCGACGACTTTGGCCATGTTTTCAATTTCACCATCGACCATAAACGCTTGAGCTTCATTGCGGCTTTTGATCATGATTGTGGCCACTGATTTTTTCGGATTGGCATGCACCATGGTTCCCTGTACGGCCAACGGCAATTGCGAGAGCACGGGTTCGCCATCTGTCTCAGGAGCAAGTCCGCCCTTAGCCGTGAGTGGAGGTGGAATTTTTAAATCGGCATTGAACATGTTGCGATCTTGTATGCCGCTATAGTGACTGACATCTTTGTAAGCGAGCTTTGGTGGCCCCGCCCTGCTGACAGGAGGAGGCGTGGAGTTGAGCAGTTGAGGGCGAATCGCAAGCACTCCTAAATCAGCAGCAAAGTATCCTGCTCCTAAAGCGAGTATATATATGTATAAGGCCTCAAATGGCGGGCGAGTCACAGGTCCCATGCCAGACAGTTTACCAGCCAAATAGCACGAGTCGTCAATTACATACGCGTGTAAGCGTTTCACGGACAAAAGTCGGGACTTGCGCTCTATTGAGTCTGAAGGCCCAAAGCACTGAGCCATCGATTCGGCATATCCCTTGCTTTAGTGTCACTTTGGGTAGGATGAGGGAATGGGGATTCCCTCTCGATCAAAGTCTAACTGCATCTGGCTTACGTCTTTTAAAGGGGGGAACGTATGCGCTGTGCTCTCGTATTCAATGGAACAAGTCATTTAGAATTTCAGGATATTCGCGCCAACGTGGTGAGAATTCCAGAAGTCGCCGCAAGAATTCGCGAGGCTCAAGAGGTTTGGGATCAAGTGTCACCAACTTCTCTAGATCTTTGCAATTTCATTGCCTCAGACGACACCACATTCTTGGGTCACATCAAACTCAAGAGTTTGGCCACGGCCATCGTGCAAATTGGGTTGCTCGATCGGTATTTAAAACGCAATTCAGCACCTGATTTGTATATCGGGGCGACGAACGGAGATTCACCTCTCAAGGTGGCCATAGGGGAGCAAACCTTAAAGGAGCTCGTTCTATCAAGCTCTAGCTTGAACCCGTCGAGCCGAAGGCAAATTGAGTCTAGCGCACAAGCGCTTCCTGTACTGACGGGTATTGAGCTTGCGCAATTTGGTGCATTTGCAAGAGCCGACTCAGACGAATCTGGTTACGGGCCCATCAAGAGCAAAGAGCGAGAGCTCGAAGTGTTAATTGGTGAGGCCACGACTAAGCACGCCATCGATCAAGTCGTGGTGGTGGGGCCAGGAAGCACGGTCTTTGGCCGACAGTTGGCGAATCAAACGGGTCGAAATCTAACAATCGTAGAAAGCATTGAACTGGACGCCGGTTTGAGTTGGTTCTGGGCCACAGCCAGCGATGAGTTGATCGCGGTAGCCAATTAAATAACGTCAACAGCGCCTAGGGCTTCCAGATTACATCTGGAACGCCCAACGCGAGATTGATTCGCCGAGCGAGTACAAACATCCAATCACTCAAGCGATTGAGTAAAATGATTGAGCTCAGATTTTCATTTTCTGCTTTTGTCAAAGCCACAGCCTCGCGTTCAGCTCTTCGGCACAAGGTTCTACAGATGTGGGCTTGCGCTGACGCTTTTGAGCCACCAGGCAAAATAAAGTTTTTGAGCTCTTTTAGATCTTTGTCCCAAGCGTCCATGTCGGTTTCCAGATGAACGATCAAATCGGCAGACACGGCGGGCATCTTTTCTTTTAATTCTTGAGACTCACAGGCCAATTGGCTTCCCAAATTGAACAACGTATGTTGAATCTCTGAAAGGCGCGTCAAACAGAATCCCAATTGCGAGGGGGACTCGTCGGCAAAGGCGACGAGAAGTCCCAGTGCGCTATTGAGTTCGTCAACTGTGCCGTAAGCTGAAAGCCTGGGGTCCGATTTGGAGACGCGAGTTCCGCCCACGAGGCTGGTTTGGCCTTTGTCACCAAGCTTTGTGTAGATTTTTGCTTTCATGCGATCGGCTCCGACTTGTCAATTGTGGGGCATTAGCTCATGATAACGAGCTAACTTAGAAAGTCTAGGATGAAGCCATTTTTTGTTTCGATTCCTCATTCTGGTGAAGAAGTGCCCCCTAAGGCCACATGGCTAAAGGGTTTGGCAGAGCCCGTGTTGATGCGCGATGTGGATCGATTTGTTGATCAATTGTATTTTCCTATTTTAACTGAGCTTGAGTTGCCCGTTGTTAAAGCTCGTTGGCATCGCTACGTGGTGGATCTCAACCGTGTGCCTGAAGACGTAGATTGTGATTCGGTGCTCGAGAGTAAAAATCCGAGTGGTCGATTCACTACTGGCCTTCATTGGGTTAAGACCACCAAGGGCGAAGTGTTGATGCCTAAACCCATATCTACTGAATTGCACAACCAGTTCGTGAGCGACTATTACCAACCCTTTCACACCGAAGTGAAAGCCATGTTTGAGCGATTTCAAAAACAGGGATTCAAAAACGTCTATCAAATTGACGCTCATTCTATGCCATCAATGGGCACTAAGGCGCATCGTGATCCAGGTCAGCGGCGCGCCGATGTGGTGGTTTCAGATTTCGAAGGCAAATCGAGCGAACCCAGGTTCAAAGACCTCGTTATCAAAGCATTCTCTGAGGCCGGCCTCAAGGTGTCTTACAATTGGCCTTATATCGGGGGGAGAGTCACCCAGATTTATGGTCAGCCCTCGAATGGTCAGCACACGATTCAGGTTGAGTTAAACCGAGATCTCTACATGAATGAAGAAACCAAGCAGCTCAAGGTTGAGAGTGCGAATTCTCTAAAGGCCAAAATCTCAATAGCCGTTCGGTCCATTTATCAAAACCTTTCAGGGTCGAGCTAGCCGTGCGTTTTTATCGCCGATTTATAAAGTTTTTTTCTTCTATCAAATTGGCGGTTTTTATTATTTTGAGTTTGGCCGTGGTTTCTGGCGTTGGTACCATTTATGAATCGCGCTTTGATGCCGAAGTGGCCAAGCAGCTCGTTTACCATTCACCCTATATGTACGGTGTTTTGGGCTTGCTGTGCTTGAGTTTGCTCGCGGTGATGGTGGATCGGTGGCCTTGGAGGGCGCACCACTCAGGGTTTGTGCTCGCTCACATTGGCATCTTGGTTTTGCTTTTTGGATCTTGGATCTCGGCCAAATATGGAATTGACGGAAGTATCTCCTTTGAGATTGGTCAAAGCCGAGACCAGGTCACGGTCAATGACAGAGACCTCATCGTGTACTCCTCTTTCGAGGGCGATCGATTTCAGAAGCTCTTTGAGACGCCGGTGAATTTTTTAAAAGATCCGCCCAGCGAAAACAAGCCCTTTCGAGTGGCGCTGGGGCAAGATGAAGTTACGGTAAAAGAGTATGTGCATTTTGCTTTTAGGGAATCTGAAATCAAAGTGAGTGAGGACCCGCTTGATGGACCGGCCGTGCGCTTTCAACTGGTCAATTCGAGAGTCAATTTGACCGAATGGCTGCGGCTCAAGCGCAGTGAGACAGACGTCAATGTTGATCTTGGGCCTGCGCAGGTGCGACTGGTGCGAGAGTGGGCCAGACCCAATACTAAAAATGAAATCCAGCTTCGCCCTCAGGTCGGTGGCAAGTTGGACTTCAAAATTTTTGGTGAAGGTGCGAAGGTTCGAAAGTCAGGCCAATTGGTAGAAGGTCAAACTCTCGCGACCGGATGGATGGGGCTTGAGTTTAGAGTCTTGAGGTATTTTGACCAAGCACAAGAAGTCATCACCTATAAGCCGAGCCCAACCGCAAGTCCGATGAGTGTGTCGGCGATTCGCTTTGGGTTTCGTGGCCGAGATCAATGGCTCGGTCTCAATTCGGTCTTGCGGCTCTATCTAGAAGACCGCGTGTACGTCATCAGCTATGGAAATCGCCGTCTGCAGCTGGCATTTCCATTGACCCTAAAGGCCTTTCGAATGGGCACCTATCAGGGGACGACTAGGGCTTCGTCTTATGAAAGCGAAGTCGATGTGCCCGGATTGGACACAACTCTCATTTCGATGAATGAGCCTCTGCAGTATGAGGGGTTTACATTTTATCAAAGCTCATTTGAGAAAAATGAAAAGGGTGAGCCGGTTGTTTCGGTGCTATCGGTGAATCATGACCCGGGTCGCTGGATCAAATACTTGGGCTCGGCGCTGATCGTTTTAGGTGCGATTTTATTGTTTTACTTTAAGCGCGCCAAACTTTGGCCTTCAAGGAGGACTCAATGAATTTATGGCCGCGGTTCAAGGCAAGTGTGATTATGGTTTTACTCGTCACTTCGGCGCTATTTGGTTTTGCGG
>JBGSQJ010000090.1:0-3418 GCA_041738165.1 Bdellovibrionales bacterium | reverse complement strand
GGCTGAAGGTGGGACGATGGATGCCGGTCTTTCCTCTCAGGATATTTTGAGCGATTCGATGGGAAGTGACAGCGGCAAAATTGCGGGTCTTTCTACGGTCAATTTCGATTACGATTCAGCGACACTCGGAACCGAGGCTAGGCGTCAGTTGGCAGAGAATGCTGAGTGGATCAAAAAGGCTGGTCAAGTCACCGTGCAAATTGAAGGTCACTGCGATAGCCGTGGATCGGTCGAATACAATTTGGCATTAGGTGAGCGCCGGGCGAAAGCTGTAAAGAATTATCTTGCGAGCCTAGGCGTGCAGGGGCAAAGACTAACGATCATTAGCTATGGCGAAGAAAAGCCTTTGGACACCTCAGAAACTGAGGACGCTTATGCGAAAAATCGCCGCGCCAATTTTGTACCTTTGGCTCAGTAGTCTTTCTGGGTGCGTGGTCGCGCCACCACCTTATGAAGATTACGCGTTGGCCCGGGCTGCCGTTCAGGCGGCCCAGGACGCCGATAGCCCGCGTATTTCGACCGCCCTTTGGAACCGTGCCGACTTGGCTTTTCGGGCTGGAGAGCGCGCTTACAAAGATAAAGAGTTTGAAAAAGCACAAAAGCAATTTAGATTGGCGCTTCGGTACGCGGAGCGCGCCGAAAATTCAACTCGTCTTAAAAAGTTTCAAAGCGGAGACAACTTTCCATGAAATTCACACTCAGCCTCTTAAGTTTGTTTATTGGTTTTTCAATGACTGGCTGTTTGAAGACGAGGTCGCAACTTCGCCAAGAAGCGGACGGGGGGCGGGACCTCGGCCGTCAAACTCAAGAGCAAATAGCGCCACCTGAAGATATGAATGAGACACTTCGTGAAATGCGTGGACGGGTCGATGCACTCGAATCTCAAATTTTAGAACTCAAGAGAACTCACCAAGAAGAAATGAATCAAGAGCAGGTCCAAAAGGCAGAGGCCGAACAACGCTTAAAGGCTTATGAAGAAGCTTTGAAGGGGCTAGAGGCCCAACTGCAAGCCAGCCGAACTGCGCCCACCACGCCCTCTAAATCGGCGGGATCATCAAAGGCGGGTACAGACAGTTTTAAAGAAGGCGAAGAGTTGTTTGAAGACAAAAAGTGGAAAGAAGCCATCGTGGCGTTTCAAAAATATAGAGATGGCCAACCCAAAGGCCGCATGTACGCTGAGGCGACCTATAAAATTGGAGTTTGCTTTCAAGAGTTGAAAATGAAAGATGCGGCCAAAGCATTCTTCGAAGAAGTCACCGCAAAGTTTCCGAAATCTAAAGAAGCCAAGAAGTCTGCTTTTCGTCTCAAAACCATAAAATGATATTGGCGATTGAATCGAGCTGCGATGACACATCTGTCGCGTTGATTGACAGTCAGGGGTTTGTTTGCGCGCTCTCATCAAGGAATCAAGACGTTAAGCACTCGCCATTTGGTGGAATCGTACCGGAAGTTGCAAGTCGTCAGCACACGGAAGTATTGATGCCGCTTTTAAATCAAGTTCTCAATGAATCAAACACCGAACTAAAAAATCTAACAGGGATAGCGGTGACCGCTCGTCCTGGCTTGATTGGCTCTTTGCTTGTCGGAGTGGTTGCGGCCAAAACTCTGAGTCTCGCCCTAGAAATCCCCTTGGTGGGGGTGAATCACATTGAAGGCCATTTGCTTGCACCACTATTGAAAGACGAAACTCATCAGCCTACGGTGGGATTTGGTTTTCCTTACATGGCTTTGGCCGTGAGTGGTGGGCACACGCATCTGTTTGAAGTTTTGGGTGTTGGCCGGTACCGGCTCATTGGCCACACTGTCGACGATGCCGCAGGTGAAGCCTTTGACAAGTTTGCAAAGCTTCTTGGACTTGGGTTTCCTGGTGGCCACCTGATCGATAAGTTTTCAAACGGCGGAGACACTCAAAAGTACGCCTTTCCTAGGGCCAAAATGGAAGCTGATGATTTGGATTTTAGTTTTTCAGGCCTAAAGAGTTCGGCGGCGAGACTGTTAAACGGTTGGTCTCAAGAAAAAATCGATAGCGAACGCCGTGACCTTTGCGCAAGTTTTCAAGAGGCCATAGTGGAAGTCTTAATCGAAAAAATGCTTCGCGCTCATAAAAAGTTGAAGTTGAAAAATTGGACAGTGACAGGGGGGGTGAGCGCCAATTCAAGGCTCAGAGCCCGAGTTTTTGAGGTGGCCGAAGAGTTGAATCTCACCATTTCGCTGCCGCCGCTTAGGTACTGCACCGACAATGCGGCCATGATTGGACTTGCAGGGCTTTATCGGCTCGATAGCGGCAATTTGGGGCCGCAGCCCGTTACGGCGAGTTCCAGAGCAATGCCTGAGGACTGGGTTAAGGCGTGAGCCCCAAAGAATTAATTTTGATTCGGTTGCAAGAGATGGGGGCTTCGCCCAAACGCTCTCTTGGCCAAAATTTTTTAATCAATGAACTGGTGATCGAGCGAATTGTCAGTGAGGTTCTGAGAGTTAAGAGTCCGCAGGTCGTCGAAATTGGGCCGGGCCTAGGGGCATTGACCGAACCCATGCTTGAGCTCAATCTGCGCCCTTTGCTGATCGAGCTAGATCGCGAGTTTGCACAGTATTGGGTAAGCCGCGGGTTGAACGTCATCGAAGCCGATGCGTTGAAGTGGGATTGGCAGGCGAACTTAAGGGATGAGCCCACAACTCTCGTTAGCAATTTGCCCTATCAGATTTCTTCGTCGCTTGTGATCGAGAGGGCTTTGGGCCCCAAAAGTATCGGGCATATGGTTTTGATGTTTCAACGTGAGGTTGCAGATCGAATTTTGGCAAAACCTCAAACCAAAGCCTATGGACTGCTCTCAGTGGTGAGCCAGTACCACTTTAAGATTCGAAAGCTGGTTGATGCCCGGGCGCAGGACTTTTTTCCGAGACCGCAAATATCAAGTCGGGTTTTGGTCTTTGAGCGCAATGTCGATGCGAAATTTGGCCCTGGGTTCTTGAAATTCGTAAAAGCGGCGTTTCAGCAGCGCCGTAAGCTTTTGACGAAAAACATCTCTGGCCTCATTGGCAAAAGGCAGCTAAATGAACTGCCAGAGCGTTTGCTTGAGCTTGGTCATTCGAACCAGGTTCGGGCCGAAGAGTTAAGTGTAGAGGATTTTGCAAATTTGTATGGAATGGTAGGCCGTGGCGATTAAGATCGTATCAGACAATAAAAAGGCCAGATTCAATTTTGAAATCGTTGAAACGTTTGAGGCCGGTATGGTGCTTATGGGTAGCGAAGTGAAATCTTTGCGAGCGAATCAGTGCACTCTCAAAGATGCCTATGTGGCGTTTCGCGGCCATGAAGCGTTTTTGCAAAATGCCCACATCCCAATCTATATGGCGTCGAGTTACAACGGCCACGAACCTGAGCGCGTTCGAAAGCTTTTGCTCAATGTCGAAGAACTCG
>JBGSQJ010000078.1:0-7984 GCA_041738165.1 Bdellovibrionales bacterium | reverse complement strand
ACATACAATTTCTTTCCCATAAGACCTCCTAAAGGCTGATTGGGGCGCCAAAGGAGGTTCTGAACCGGATGTTACAGGACTCGAATGAGCGTCAAAGTTAATAGCACCTTCTAGCATTGAAACCACCAAATGCCTAAATATTTTGCTTAAAGGGAGTCTCTTTTTGAGATTGGCAAGGGAGTGTCTCAAATTGAGGAGGGTCTAAAGTGACGGCCCAAATTTGTCGATGAGTTCAGTGTGGTACGTTGGATGTGTATTCCCTTATTTTGCCTAAGTTTGGTCGCTTGTAGCGAAGACGGCGGCGATGACGACAAAACAGCCGGTAAGCTTTCGGCTCTGAATTCGGTTCAATCCCTAAAAACCTGCTCAAATGCCACCTGCCCCAGCGTCGCCAACGCCGATGTCTATTGCGTTTCTGCGGCCGATTTGGGGGCCTTTCTTATAGGAGTCGAGGGATTCGTTGATGAGCTCAACCAGTTGGGGTCAGATTGTGCCAGTCTCAACACCTCATGCGATGCGCAAGGCGAAAGCGGATCGGCCATCGCCTGCGCCCGCTAGCCTAATTTTTCTCTCCATTCACAGTCAAACTGCGACATACGGCCATCATTGGAGTTAAGCTTTGCGCCTCATCAGCAGCCGTGTATATCGAATAGATGGTAAGGACCTTTGATTTTTCAGTTCCCGCGATTCCTAGCGGCACGGGTCCGTCAGTTTTTGAGCGCTCTTTATAAATTGCATAAAGGCCAAGACCAATTGCGGTGTCCTCACCCGCGGGATTCTCCCAGCCATTACCAAATGGCACCAATAGGATAGTTCGGTCGATTTTTTCGAACATTAGGTCTTCGAGTTCTTCTTCACTGGCATCAGGGTACTCGGCCTTAAGATCTTCTTGAATCCTGGTGTGCCAAGCCTCAACCTCAGCTTGGGTGCTAAGAACCTGACCATCAGGAGTGATGTAGATTTCCCAATCCGATGGGGACTCGACTTTTACATTTTCGAGCCTCGTGCCATTTGCGGATATGCCCGAAATTTCACATCCTAATACTTTTTTCGGCCCTTCTTCGTCAGTTAGTGCAAAGCTCGAAGCGGCAAGCATCGATGCAACTCCCAAAACAAATAGCTTTAACATCTTACAATCCCCCTGGTGGCTGCTAATTTTTATCTGTCAAAAGTAAATGGCGATTTGTAAATGGAGTCATTTAATTCTGTGTCAGATCCGCAAATTAAAATTAATTCAAAATTAGATTAGGATTCGAGCAAGGCTATAGTGGACATTGCTTAGCTCTCTTGAAGAGGGTACGACCAACGCATGAATCAAATTTCTTGTACGATACTTATTGCTGCGGTGTTGCTGGTGACTTCAGTTTCTTGCGCGGCATTAACACCTCTAGTCATCGGACATCGAGGCGCAAGTGGCTATCGACCCGAGCATACGCTCGAGTCTTACCGTCTCGCGATTGATCAAGGCGCCGATTATATAGAGCCCGATCTGGTTTCAACCAAAGATGGAGTGTTGGTCGCTCGCCATGAGAATGAAATTGGAGAGACCACAGATGCGGCCCTTAAGTTTCCAAATAGAAAAGCCACCAAAGTGGTGGATGGGCAAACGATCACAGGCTACTTTGTCGAGGACTTTACTTTTCAAGAACTACGAACTCTGAGAGCCAAAGAAAGGCTGCCGTCTAGAGACCATGCCTATGACGGACGTTTTTTAGTCCCTACCTTTAATGAAGTATTAGATCTTGCCACCCAGTTTGGAGTTGGAGTTTATCCAGAAACCAAACATCCCAGTTATTTTAGATCAATCGGCCTAGCGCTTGAACCAAAGGTGGCCGAGATCCTAAAAAAGCGTGGACTCGACAAAAGAGATTCTTTGCTCATCTTGCAAAGCTTTGAGCTCAGCAGTTTAGAAAGGCTTAAAAGCTTAGGTATCAATAGCAAAATGGTGTTTCTTATTGATGAGCTTCACATGAGACCCTATGACCACATTTTAGCCAACGATCCAAGAACCTACGGCGACATGGTTGAACTTAGTGCTTTGACAGAGATTTCGTCATGGATTTATGGGATTGGGCCGTGGAAGCGCCTCATTCTTCAGGACGTTCAAGGTAAATTAGTATTGGATCGCTCTATTCTTGAGAATGCCCACTCGGTGGGATTAAAAGTTCACGTTTACACCTTTAGAAGCGATGCGGAGTTTTTGCACTCTGAGTATAAAGGTGATCCCGCCGCCGAATACAGACAGTTTAAAGAAACCGGCATTGACGGTTTCTTTAGCGATTTTCCAGATCAAGCCGTACGCGCGCTCAAATAGATCTCAGATGAAACTCAGCGGAGTAGGTCTGTAATTTAACCAAAGACCTACTTAATTCACCAAACGCTTGCACCCTCGGCTTTGTCAGATTACCGATCGGTTTGTCAAAGCATTGACTAACTATAAAACGGGGATTGGTTCTACTATCCAGAGCATTCGAAAGAATCAACGATGGGTGTAGGACTCATCTCAAAAACAAAAGGAGAAAAAATGAAAGCATTTCAACTCGCACTAGTTGCGCTCGCCACTATGATGGTAGCTGGAACTGCATCAGCTACAGTTCAAGAGCCAATTTGGGGCTGTAACTTGGCTTTTGCTGCTAAAGGTGGCGGATTCAAGGTTATTGTAGGTAAGTACGAGCTCAAAGGAAAAGGCAACATCACTTGCATGGATGTTCTTGGTAACGTCGAAACAATTCCTGTAGACATAAAAATTGGTACCGATTTTTCTCCTAGCGTCGGCATCGGTGTAATGAAAATCGCTGGTCTTGCTACTGGAGTAGGCTATGTGGCTTCTCCTTCTGATCTTCTAGGTACCTACGTTATAGCCGGTGCACAAGGCGCTTTGGTTTTAGGCGTTGGTGTTGATGTTGCTTTGTACGGAAAGACCAACAAGGCAGTGACTTTGAATGGATCAGTTCAGTTGACTTCAGGCCTAGGTTTTAATGTTGGCTTGGATAAAATGGTTGTCAGCCGCGCGAAGTAATTTACGTGCGTAGATCGGTCCAGCCCCTGTGCTGGGCCGATGCTTCTCTTGGCCATATCGCTAAAGCAAGTGCCCATTTGGGTCCCTCAGAATCATAAAAAAGCGCCTTTTTTGGGCCATTTCAGCAATCCATTCCGATCAGAATCAATTGGAGCCGTTTTGAAGTTCTATGCCTCTGGTTTGGTATTTGCTCTTCTCATATTTGGATATTCGATTGTGAAATATTTGAACGTGAATGGAAGAGGAGATCGCGATGAGACTCAATGCTCAATCAATTGGTATGAGAATCCAGCAAGCCCGTGTAGCCAAAGGTTTGACCCAAGCTCAATTGGCCGAGCGCCTAGGGGTGGGGCGAAAAACAGTGGTGCGCTGGGAGACGGGCAAAACGGTTCCTAAACAGACGGGGATTCCGAAAATCGCAGTTCTGCTCAATCGTGAGTCCAACTGGTTTGTCGAAGGCTCAAGTCAAATCGACACGAATCAACATCACGTCGATGTGTTAAGAGCCGAGCGCCGCACATTGAGCGAAATTCGTACTGAAGTGAAGAAGCTCGCGCAAAACGTGAATGCAGGGCAAAAATCGGTTTCTACTGAAGTGAGCGAAAAGGCCCTTCAAGAAATTATAGGAAACTGGTCACTCGCACGGCCCGAAGCCCGCCTTTTGGCAGCCCTTTTAGTGACTGGCGATTGGTCTTATAAGCTTAAACTCTACAATATGAATGTTTCAATTGGCGAAGAGATGCTAGCCGTCCTAGGTCGTTAAATAGGACGGATGGCTATTCGTTTGGCTCGAGTGGTGCTCTCAGCCTTCCCGCTGCGATCCACTCGGAGTCCCTTAAAATCCAATTCATAAACTCATCGTGATCACGTTCTCGTCTTAGAGAGTCGTTGTCCATTGGCGCATTCGTGCCCAGCGGATCATCGCCAAAAAATGAGGTTCCCGGCAAGATTCCAACTTCAGGCCGTTGCATAAACGAGAGTGTGCTGAAATCGAACTTGATAGGTTGAATCGTATTGTAGGATGAAACGAGCGCCAATGTGCCATCCCAGCCGCTATAGCCGCCAAGTGTAAAGGGCTGCTCCAAAGACATGGCTCCAACGCCCACCCAATAGTTCGATCCATAGCCATAGTAACCTGGGCGATGGGCGTCGCCAGTAATTGACCTCGCCTCACCCATAGAGTGAGTTCTAAACGAAGACCGGCCACCATTGGCTCCTTGATGTCCGTGGTGCTGCAAAGCCACCTGCCAGTCGTCATTATCGGGCGCCGTGGTGATGGGCTCGCCAATTCGCATGGTCCTTACACGAGAAGTATCAGAGATAAAGGTCGCTCCATCTTTGTACGAATCATTGCCGTCGAGCGAGGTTCTCTCGAGAAAGGCTTTGCGGTGAAGTAGCAGGTACTCGAGTGGAGTCCAACCGTTTCGCCGGCAAGCCAACCGAATTTCATCGATGAGTGGGCCGTTGCTAATCAATTGAAGCCATGTGGGTTGATTGACTAGATTGCGTTGAATCCACTCATCAGAATGATTGGAGTATTGAAAAACAACGGTGACACCAGGAAATTCGTTGAGCAAAACGTTTACGCTAGAGATGGCGTCGTTGACTTCATCCTCAAAAAATATTTGACCAGACGTCACGAGCCGATTGAGGGCGTCTTTGTCTTGTTGCTTTTTCTCGACATGGTGATTGATGGCTTTAGATTCAATTGGGTCTGGCATGATAATGGTCACTTGAACGCCATCATTGGCTAGTTTAGCAAGTAGCTGTTTAAACGCAGCCAAAACCCGGGGGTTGGCGACCAGAAAGTGCACATCGGGTGCATAGATCGTCGCGATATTGATCTTTTCTTTTTTTACTTTGGCCGTTCGAGCGCTCGTGTTTTGAATGGTGTAGGCACTGTCGATGTCCACAAAAACACCAGGTGCGCCCCTGAGCGGGTGTTTGTACTCCACCGGGCGAACGTGCCAGGCGTTGGTAACGCCGCCGTATTCATTGGCCAACCCTCGATCACCTTTTTCAGCAACTAGAAAGCCGCGTTTTGTTTGTGCCGCAATTTCAATGGCTTTTGCCTTTTGAAATTTTCCAACGGCAGGAACCTTTGGCTTGTTGATCGTACCGGTTGCAAAAACCTGAGTTTGATTGAGAGAATTTTTCGCCGTCGGGATCGATTCGTGAGCAAAAATGTGACTGGCCACTATGATTTGCTGACCAATTTTAAACATTCCGGGTTTTTTAAACTTATCAAGGGGCTTTGCCGAACCATTGGTGGGCAGGTGAGAGAGTAAGAACTCTTTGTTTTCAATGGAGTTCGTCAATATGTCGATATTGGGATTGTTGAGCAAGTCTGGATCCAGATCTTGCATGGAGCCCGTTGAGGGAATCAAAATGATCGGGTAACCCTTGTCTTTTGAACGCTGAATCATGCCATTTAAAAGATCCCAATCGATTTCCCAGCCAGGCGTTACTGACGAAATAAGAAGGCCGGGCGAGTCGATCACTTTTTGGCGAACGATGTCAGCGTATTCTGCAGAAAATTTATCTGTGTCTTCAAATGAAGTGAACGTGGGCTGAAACTCAGAGCGAGAAAGAGATTGAACCTCATTGATTCCACCTGGAAAAAGCACAGGCATGTCAAAGGCCCATCGCTCCTCAAAGTCTTGGGCGTCATTTGGAATCTGGACTTCGCCAAGAATAGCGCGCAACTCGAGCGTCAACTCGGCCATCATAGAATCAATATTGGTGGTACGCTTATTTTTTGCACCCTTTGCAATTTCAAACCTGCCGTAGTCACCCGTTTGGGTGCGCCAGCGATAGTGTTCGTTGGACTTAGTGAGCGCCATAACCTCAACTACGCGCTCGAGCTCAGGCGGGGTTCGCCGCGTTCGAAATGCCGCAGGCGTGTCGGTTCCTCTTAGTGTGCGTGCATAGGCCGTTTTTATCCGTTTTCTTGCGTAGTCCAGATGCCTTCCGATATCCGAAAAGAGCCCTTCGTCCCAAAACCCAGGCTGCTGGGTGATTTCAGCGAGGAGCTTGGGATCTTCAAATTTGAGTATACGGGCCAACTCCTGAATAGTGGGCGGCCTCATGCGATGACGAAAGAATAAAAAGGCCTGTTTATAGATCTTGCCTCTGTAGGCCTCGAAGATATCTGGGAAGTGTTCGCCAAGAGACGCAAACAGTTCGGTTACATTTTTGAATATCCCACCAGGACCAATAGCTTGGTCAGAATTTTTTAAAAGCTTGAGCACATAGGGATGAAGTTCACTCTCGGCTTCTTTTAGCGCATCGTTCATCGTGTAGCGCGGGCCATCTTGTTCGCCATCGAAGATAATAGGAGTGGCCTTCGAATCCGCGTAGATTTCTGACGCTCGTCTCTTAACAGCCTTACTTATGTAATCTCGAATTTCACTTCCCGTTGGAAGCCGTCCCTCTTTTTGAAGAATTGACGCAAAAAGGTAAGTGACGCCCTTTTGAACCAAGGGAGTCTCGGACTCGTCACCAAAAAGGCCCATTTCAAATTGACTGACTTTACCAAAGCGATAGCGCAGCTTAGATGAGGTTGTTAAATACTCAGAGCACGGCTCGCCCGAATCTGACGGCGGCGCCCCGCTTGAAGTCTTGTCATTTGGAAAGGTAGCCGTAGAGCCGAGCGATCCGGCAATCAACAAGGCAATCAATGGATTTGAAATAATATTCATGTATTTCATGTGCCCACTCCACCAAGCAATTCACCGCAAGGTTTTTTAGACTCGAGTTCTTTGAGTTCTTCTTTAGTTGGTTGGCGCCAGCCTTTTCCGGTGGGAGTGAAAATGAGCCAGCGTGACCACTGCTCGGGTCTTTCGTGCTGATTGAAGTTGGCGCCGAGAACTTGCTCTGGTGTACCCGCGTGAAAGAGAATCAATTTAACTCTGGGGTATTGTGCCGCCAGTTTTTTCATTTGATTCAGCAAAGGTGCGATATAGTTAGGTCGATTTTCATACATGATCACTTCGTGCATAGGACGCCTGATTTTGGCCTGCGCCTCATTCATGTCGGCACTGATAACTTCATATCGAGGGGCCGGGGAGCGATCGAGCTGCGCGACCCGCTCGGTTATGGCCCCGGATTTTCGACTGTCAAAATCAAAAATAGATCCAAAGTTTCGCCCTTCAACATCGGTCGTTGAAATAAATCGAGGAGCGTATTGCTGACCATTGACTGTAACCATGGGGTTTGGAATGAACCCATCTTTGTGCATCGCTCTTAACCAGGCGATATGCGAGTCGTTGCCGGGTCTTCGATCACTCAAGATGGACACTCGCTCATCCGGGCCTTGATTGGCCAAAGCCTTTTCAAACAAGGGGAAGGCCGGCCCTTGCCATTGGTAGTTTTTTGGGTCAGCTGCCACTCGCTCTTTGGCGGCCTCATAAGATCTCAATAGGTTGTTTTCTCGTGGGTCATTGTCTTCGTGATACCGGTAGGCAATGTGTGGATTGACGAGGTAATAGCCTGGGTAGATGACTTCGGGTCTTGAGCCATCGAATCTTGGGCCGTATTTTGTGCGTTGAATCTTCGTCTCTCCTATAGGGTCGGGCATCAATCGAACTTCGCGAATGTCACCTGCGCGCTCCTCGCGTGTAGCCAATTTTTCGCGCAGCAAATTGTCGATTTCATTTCGATTCACAAGAATTTGATCAGGGAGTAGACCTTCGCTTTTCAAGCGAAGGTAAGATTCGATATGGATGCCATTGTTCACATGGCTCATGCGTTTTAAAATCCAGTAGGTCCACCAAGCCCGAAGTTTACCTGATTCACTTAGGCCCGAATCGTGAACAAGCGTGCCGTCCACATCAAAGAAATGGATTTTAATCGCCAATGCAGGCGTGCAAGTCGTAAGCACCGAAATGGCTAGTAGAATGCGACAATGCAACGAGAGTCTTTTAAAAAACCACGTCATGGGGTGATTCTCCACTTTTTGATGTG
>JBGSQJ010000060.1:0-2154 GCA_041738165.1 Bdellovibrionales bacterium | reverse complement strand
CTCAGGGCCAGATAAGCCACTCTACGTTGCACGGTCATCATTTGCGAAAAGAGCACTTTGAGGGCGGAATGAGCACAATCGAAGCTATCGCGACCGCATTAACTGCACTGGAAGGTGAATCTGTAGGTCAGGCCCTCATGGACCTTTACCACGTGAAACTTAACGCCACGCTAATCGGGCGCGGAATGACGTTTTAAGCGCTAGGTTGAGGCCGTCTCTTTGGTGGAGATTGCCCGCCGTTGCCCTTTTGGCCTCTGTGAAAGCCTTTTGAAAACTTCTTGCGGTGATCTCGCTTTGCATGACGTTTGATCTGCCGGCGCTCATCTTTAGAGTCTGGACCATCCGAGCGTTTTTCCGGGGAACTCATCGTGAGTTGAGGTTGCGGCTTTTCGGCAAACACCCACGGAAACATCATCGAAAGAAAATGAGCAGCCACTTCTTGCGGAGTCATCTTGTCGACGGCCGACTTCCACGATTCGTCCATCAATTCGAGGGCGCGCTCGTAGCCTGGCTGGTTATTGAACTCTTCAAGAAGTTTCGCGATTTTCTTAACGCCAATCGATTTTCGAGTCGGAATGACGCCTTCTTTGACTTGGCTCTTGGTCATGCGCTCAATTTTTTGCAGCAAGTGACGGTGGCTGGGCGTGACCAAGTTCATGGCCAAGCCAGACTTACCAGAGCGAGCAGTTCGACCAATGCGGTGAACATAATTGTCGAGTTCGCGAGGAAGCGAATAGTTAATGACGTGAGTGACGTCTTTTACGTCTAGGCCCCGAGAAGCCACATCGGTACAGACCATAACATTCATACGCTTTTGCCGAAACGAGAGCATGGCGGCTTCTCTGGCCGATTGACTCATGTCTCCGTGGAGACACTCCACTTTGTAGCCGCGTTCTTTGAGGTAGCGCGAAAGGTCGACGACAAGCATTTTTGTTTGGCAAAAAACGAGTCCGTAAAAATCTTCTGCGGCATCAATCAGTTTTGAAAGCACTTCGGGTTTATTTTTTTCTTGCGTCATGTAGTAGAACTGCTCAACGGTGCTTGAGAGCATCTCGGTTCGGTTGACCTGCACCGACTTTGGTGAAGACAAATATTGGTCAGCCACTTTTCTTACGCCTGGGCTCATGGTGGCCGAAAATAACCACGTGCGGGCTTGTTTTTCTGGAATGGCTTCGAGAATGGCTTCCATTTCTTCTTTGAATCCCATCGAGATCATTTCATCGGCTTCATCAAGAACCATGGTCCTCACATTGCCAAGCTTCAGAGTTCCCCTTTTTAGGTGATCGACAACGCGTCCAGGAGTTCCGACAACAATCGGAACGCCTTTTCTTAAACCTTGAAGCTGAGATTCATAGCCGGCTCCGCCATAAATGGGCAGTGACCGCAAGCCTAAGTATTTACCGAGCAAGTCGACTTGACCTGCTACTTGTAGGCAGAGCTCGCGAGTCGGGCAAAGGATAATGGCCTGAACGCCATTTGTGCCAACATCAATGCGCTTTAGAAGTGGAAGAGTGAACGCCGCCGTTTTACCAGTTCCAGTAGCCGCAAGACCAATAAAGTCGGTCTCTGGTCCAAGAAGGACGGGCAGGGTTTCTGCTTGAATAGGGCTGGCAGTTTCATAACCAAGATCGGCAATCGCTCGCATCAAGGCGGGCGGCAAATTGAATTCAGCGAACGTACTCAAGAGGGTCTCCTTTGGCAGACTCACCCTATAGCATGGTTTCTCAGTAAATAGAGCTGGGTATGTAGCAATTGGATGGTTGATTAACCTCTGAGCAGCGACTGAATGATCTGATCGAGTTTGCCAAGAAAACTAGAGCGCGCTTTCTTATCCATCGGGGCAGGCCCCCCGCGAATTTCGCCCATTTGCCTTAAGCTCTGCATGAGTTCCCGGTCGGCAACGGCTGACCCCACGTTGTCCTCGGTAAACTCATGACCTTTTGGACTGACGACTCTTGCTCCCAAGGCCACGCACCGTTGAGCTAGCAGAATGTCTGAGGTGATCACAATGCTTTTTGCGGTGACTCTTTGAGCGATCCAATCGTCGGCGGCATCGAAACCGCCTGAGACCACATTCATTTCGACCAAAGGGTCAAGTGGCACATTAAGGTGTTGATTGGCCACAACATGTACTTTGATCTTGTATCGAGCGGC